>NZ_JAJNIF010000052.1:0-237 GCF_022386595.1 Mammaliicoccus sp. G-M28 | reverse complement strand
TAGAATTAGTCGTACGTAAACTTTTATGATGTTGTGCTGGGAACCTATAGAACTGAGCAGCATCTTCGAAGCCTTGATCTAATATATTGAGCGCTTCTGAATACTTTGGATTATTTTGATATTTAGTTATCAGTTCTTCTTTAAGCTGTAATGCATGTTGATAAGTAGGTGCTTTAAAAATAGATTTAAGTAACAGTTTTGCATCTTCAGAATTTTTCTTAGGGAAACGTTCAACAA
>NZ_JAJNIF010000051.1:0-249 GCF_022386595.1 Mammaliicoccus sp. G-M28 | reverse complement strand
GCGATTATTAAGCTTGAATTTCGTTAGAAATTCACTCGGTTTATTGCTTGGTAAAATCTATTTGCTTACTTATCTAGTTTTCAATGTGCAATGATGAATGTTAAATAAACATTCAAAACTGAATACAATATGTCTCCGTTATTCCATGACCTAATGGTCATTCCGTAATATCCTTAGAAAGGAGGTGATCCAGCCGCACCTTCCGATACGGCTACCTTGTTACGACTTCACCCCAATCATTTGTCCCAC
>NZ_JAJNIF010000050.1:0-255 GCF_022386595.1 Mammaliicoccus sp. G-M28 | reverse complement strand
TCACAGGTTTAGTAGGCGGCGTTGTATCTTTCGATTTGACTGGTTCAGAAGCGTCAGACGTATTTGGCGTTTCCGCATTATCCGTCGCTTTGGCTGTGATATTACCCTCAGGTAATGGTGTTGTTGGCGTGATTTCAGCGACACCTTGATCATTTGCGATACCTTCACCAATCTTATTGCCATCTTTATCGAACAATTCTACTTTAGATCCTGGATCAGTAGTCACTGTAATTGGATCTTTCGTACCACCTTTAT
>NZ_JAJNIF010000049.1:0-258 GCF_022386595.1 Mammaliicoccus sp. G-M28 | reverse complement strand
ATGGCAATAAGATTGGTGAAGGTATCGCAAATGATCAAGGCGTAGCTGAAATCACACCAACAAAACCATTACCTGAAGGTAATATCACAGCGAAAGCGACGGATAATGCGGAAACGCCAAATATGTCTGATGCTTCGGGTCCAGTTCAATCAAAAGATACAACACCACCAACTAAACCTGTGATTCAAACAGACTTAACTGATAAAGGTGGTACGAAAGATCCAATTACAGTGACTACTGATCCAGGATCTAAAGTAG
>NZ_JAJNIF010000048.1:0-276 GCF_022386595.1 Mammaliicoccus sp. G-M28 | reverse complement strand
CTCCTTTCTAAGGATATTACGGAATGACCATTAGGTCATGGAATAACGGAGACATATTGTATTCAGTTTTGAATGTTTATTTAACATTCAAAAATAGATAGGGCCTATAGCTCAGCTGGTTAGAGCGCACGCCTGATAAGCGTGAGGTCGATGGTTCGAGTCCATTTAGGCCCACCATTTTTTTAATTGCACATTGAAAACTAGATAAGTAAGCAAATAGATTTTACCAAGCAATAAACCGAGTGAATTTCTAACGAAATTCAAGCTTAATAATCG
>NZ_JAJNIF010000047.1:0-280 GCF_022386595.1 Mammaliicoccus sp. G-M28 | reverse complement strand
TATATATTAACACCTTATTAAAAAAAATAAAATCATAAGGTCTATTTTAGTATGCCATTTTTTAATACTAGTACTTGACTAATCGTAGGAAAGAGGATGGGACAATTAATTTGTCCCATCCTCTTATTGTATATTGTTGATTTTGAGGGTGTCTTAGATTAACTTTTGACTTAATCTACAACTTGGCCAAACTCTTCGATTAACTTCTGACTTAATCTACAACTTGGCTGAACTCTTCGATTAACTTCTAACTTAATCTACAACTTAGCCAAACTCTTAG
>NZ_JAJNIF010000046.1:0-285 GCF_022386595.1 Mammaliicoccus sp. G-M28 | reverse complement strand
AATGGCTCTAAAAAATGGTGCCGGCCAGAGGACTTGAACCCCCAACCTACTGATTACAAGTCAGTTGCTCTACCAGTTGAGCTAGGCCGGCAAAAATGGTGGAGAATGACGGGTTCGAACCGCCGACCCTCTGCTTGTAAGGCAGATGCTCTCCCAGCTGAGCTAATTCTCCATTTAACAATATTGCCCGGCAGCGTCCTACTCTCGCGGAACGTAAGCCCAACTACCATCGGCGCTAAAGAGCTTAACTTCTGTGTTCGGCATGGGAACAGGTGTGACCTCTTT
>NZ_JAJNIF010000045.1:0-288 GCF_022386595.1 Mammaliicoccus sp. G-M28 | reverse complement strand
CCTGTTCCCATGCCGAACACAGAAGTTAAGCTCTTTAGCGCCGATGGTAGTTGGGCTTACGTTCCGCGAGAGTAGGACGTTGCCGGGCAAAATTCAATTTTGACCCTTGGGTCTTTTTTTCTTGAAAAAGTTGAAAATAAATTGAATTAAGTATTGACACAAGATAATAAAGAGAGTATAATTGTTTCTTGTGAGACAAAATGAACATTGAAAACTGAATGACAATATGTCAACGTTAATTCCAATAATTGAGTACTTATAGTACTTCAAAGAGTGATTGGCTTAACC
>NZ_JAJNIF010000044.1:0-297 GCF_022386595.1 Mammaliicoccus sp. G-M28 | reverse complement strand
GGCCGGCACCATTTTTTAGAGCCATTAGCTCAGTTGGTAGAGCATCTGACTTTTAATCAGAGGGTCAGAGGTTCGAATCCTCTATGGCTCACCATTATTAATATACAAAAATAATTATTTAGCGGAAGTAGTTCAGCGGTAGAATACAACCTTGCCAAGGTTGGGGTCGCGGGTTCGAATCCCGTCTTCCGCTCCATTATTATTTTTTTGCCGGGGTGGCGGAACTGGCAGACGCACAGGACTTAAAATCCTGCGGTAAGTGATTACCGTACCGGTTCGATTCCGGTCCTCGGCACC
>NZ_JAJNIF010000043.1:0-318 GCF_022386595.1 Mammaliicoccus sp. G-M28 | reverse complement strand
CAATTAATCTAAGAGATGAGGTAAGTTGTAGATTAACTCGGCAATTAATCTAAGAGATGAGGTAAGTTGTAGATTAACTCGTTAGTTAATCGAAGAGATGAGGTAAGTTGTAGATTAACTCGGCAATTAATCTAAGAGATGAGGTAAGTTGTAGATTAACTCGTTAGTTAATCGAAGAGATAGGGAAAGTTGTAGATTAACTCGGCAATTAATCTAAGAGATGAGGAAAGTTGTAGATTAACTCGGCAATTAATCTAAGAGATGAGGTAAGTTGTAGATTAACTCGGCAATTAATCTAAGAGATGAGGTAAGTTGTAG
>NZ_JAJNIF010000042.1:0-344 GCF_022386595.1 Mammaliicoccus sp. G-M28 | reverse complement strand
CGATTTTGTACGTGCATGCTTGCCTAGGGTATGGCTCGAGCCTGTAGTCTCTCACGCATACTATTCCCTCAGGCGTCCGCACTTACAAAATTGTGATATTTTTCGGATATTTTAAAGCTATTTTGGGTATAGCCATTCCGTTTATTATTACATGGACAACGCAAAGTAAAATGTACGAACTATGTATGCAGTAATGGCAAGAAATATAAGAAAAATTTTCTTAGAGTTTTATATTCCTTTTAATTTTTTACATAAAAAAAAGAGACCTAACAGGTCTCGAGTGCGGCTCATCGCATCCATTTATAAATATTTGCCCGGCAACGTCCTACTCTCGCGGAACGTAA
>NZ_JAJNIF010000041.1:0-353 GCF_022386595.1 Mammaliicoccus sp. G-M28 | reverse complement strand
TAAAAACCAAGCAGATATATTTTGTTAATACCCTAGAAAAACCAAAGGTTGATTACATCTAAAGATATTACACAAAATTATGGACTTGACTGAGATATCGTGCGATTCAGATCAAATCCAGCCAAAACGCACGAAGACTTCAGAGATATCGTGCGATTCAGATCAAATCCAGCCAAAACGCACGAAGACTCCAAAGATATCGTGCGATTCAGCTCAAATCCAGTCAAAACGCACGAAGACATCCTCAAAATCAAAACCATACAAACATACTAAGATTAGCTATGAAGAAATCTATGACGATAGATTTTTTCATAGCTATTTTTTATAGTTATAGAGAGAGGTAGACTGTGCGG
>NZ_JAJNIF010000040.1:0-375 GCF_022386595.1 Mammaliicoccus sp. G-M28 | reverse complement strand
GCGATTATTAAGCTTGAATTTCGTTAGAAATTCACTCGGTTTATTGCTTGGTAAAATCTATTTGCTTACTTATCTAGTTTTCAATGTGCAAAATAATTATGGTGGAGACTAGCGGGATCGAACCGCTGACCTCCTGCGTGCAAAGCAGGCGCTCTCCCATCTGAGCTAAGCCCCCTAATTGGGTAATTAAATTTTTAATGGTGGGCCTAAATGGACTCGAACCATCGACCTCACGCTTATCAGGCGTGCGCTCTAACCAGCTGAGCTATAGGCCCATTCTTAAATTGAATGTTAAATAAACATTCAAAACTGAATACAATATGTCTCCGTTATTCCATGACCTAATGGTCATTCCGTAATATCCTTAGAAAGGAG
>NZ_JAJNIF010000039.1:0-452 GCF_022386595.1 Mammaliicoccus sp. G-M28 | reverse complement strand
CGGGGTGGCGGAACTGGCAGACGCACAGGACTTAAAATCCTGCGGTAAGTGATTACCGTACCGGTTCGATTCCGGTCCTCGGCACCATTTTTAGCGCCCGTAGCTCAATTGGATAGAGCGTTTGACTACGGATCAAGAGGCTAGGGGTTCGACTCCTCTCGGGCGCGCCATTTTTAAATAACGGGAAGTAGCTCAGCTTGGTAGAGCACTTGGTTTGGGACCAAGGGGTCGCAGGTTCGAATCCTGTCTTCCCGACTTCTATTAATATCTTGGGGGCTTAGCTCAGATGGGAGAGCGCCTGCTTTGCACGCAGGAGGTCAGCGGTTCGATCCCGCTAGTCTCCACCATTTTTAAAATAGATAATGAACATTGAAAACTGAATGACAATATGTCAACGTTAATTCCAATAATTGAGTACTTATAGTACTTCAAAGAGTGATTGGCTTAACCAA
>NZ_JAJNIF010000038.1:0-492 GCF_022386595.1 Mammaliicoccus sp. G-M28 | reverse complement strand
TACAGACACCCTTGCTCACACCTTTCTCTACTTATGTAAATACAGACATCCATACTTACACTTCTACTGACTTTTGTGAATACAGACACCCTTGCTTACATTTCTCTCTACTTGTGTGAATATAGATATCCATACTTACACTTCTCTCTACTTATGTGAATACAGACATCCATACTTACACTTCTCTCTACTTATGTGAATACAGACATCCATACTTACACTTCTCTCTACTTGTGTGAACATAGGCATCCTTGCTAACACTTCTCTCTACTTGTGTAAATATAGACACTTAAGATTAATAGCCTTTAACATAAATGTCCTAGTATTTTAATGAGAATCATTTAGCTAACTCTTAGAAACACCTGTTTTCTATATAAAAATAAATACTTCCAACGATTTTGTAAGTGCGGACGCCTGAGGGAATAGTATGCGTGAGAGACTACAGGCTCGAGCCATACCCTAGGCAAGCATGCACGTACAAAATCGTAAGAT
>NZ_JAJNIF010000037.1:0-860 GCF_022386595.1 Mammaliicoccus sp. G-M28 | reverse complement strand
TGTAATGCATGTTGATAAGTAGGTGCTTTAAAAATAGATTTAAGTAACAGTTTTGCATCTTCAGAATTTTTCTTAGGGAAACGTTCAACAATGTTTTTAAGAAAATGAAAAGTACAACGTTGCCAAGATGAATCTATAAATTGAGATTTAATAGATTTAATAAGACCAGAATGAGCATCAGAAATAATAAGCTCTGGTGTCGTTAAGCCACGCATTCTAAGGTCTTCAAAAAATTCAGACCAAGCCTTTTCAGATTCTTGATTAGAAATTTTAAAGCCAATAATTTCACGCTGTCTAAGTTCATTAATACCCATTGCGGTGTAAACACCCTTGGATACTATTTTATTATTCTCTCTAACTTTTATATACATAGCATCAACAAACACATACTTATATTGATGATTCGTAATGGGTCTACTTGCCCATTCTTGAATATCAGGATCTATATTTTTCATTACTTCAGAAATCGTTGATTTCGATACAGATTCCCCTGATAAAGCCTCGACAATCTTCGTGATATTCCGAGTTGAAACACCATTAATATAAGCTTCCATCATAGCTAAAATAAGAGATTGATCAGAGCGTGTGTACTGTTCGAAAACGTCAGTTGTAAACTCACCATCACGTGTTCTAGGCACTTTCAGATGAATTTTACCAACAGGCATCATAAAATCACGTTCGTAGTAGCCATTTCGTTGGGCAATCCTTTTAGGATTCTTTTGTTTGAAATCTGCATTTACATACTGGTCTCTTTCCATCTCCATATAAGCATTTAAGACAGATACAGCAATACTTTTCATAGCTGTATTTAAGTTACTTTCAAATATAGCACTTGCCAATTCTTCAAAGTCTACGTTAAT
>NZ_JAJNIF010000036.1:0-891 GCF_022386595.1 Mammaliicoccus sp. G-M28 | reverse complement strand
AAAATGGTGCCGAGGACCGGAATCGAACCGGTACGGTAATCACTTACCGCAGGATTTTAAGTCCTGTGCGTCTGCCAGTTCCGCCACCCCGGCAAATAATGGAGCAGAAGACGGGATTCGAACCCGCGACCCCAACCTTGGCAAGGTTGTATTCTACCGCTGAACTACTTCTGCAAGATTAAATGCTTGAATCATATTAATAAAATGCGGGTGAAGGGAGTCGAACCCCCACGCCTTGCGGCGCTAGATCCTAAGTCTAGTGCGTCTGCCAATTCCGCCACACCCGCTATGAGCCATAGAGGATTCGAACCTCTGACCCTCTGATTAAAAGTCAGATGCTCTACCAACTGAGCTAATGGCTCTAAAAAATGGTGCCGGCCAGAGGACTTGAACCCCCAACCTACTGATTACAAGTCAGTTGCTCTACCAGTTGAGCTAGGCCGGCTTAAAATGGTGGAGAATGACGGGTTCGAACCGCCGACCCTCTGCTTGTAAGGCAGATGCTCTCCCAGCTGAGCTAATTCTCCATTTTAATAACATATGTATAATTATTATTTGCCCGGCAACGTCCTACTCTCGCGGAACGTAAGCCCAACTACCATCGGCGCTAAAGAGCTTAACTTCTGTGTTCGGCATGGGAACAGGTGTGACCTCTTTGCTATCGTCACCAGACAAATGTTGCTTGAGACAAGCGTTCACATACTTCCTCATCACTACTGGCTTTCGCATTCATTTACCTGAGTAAACTCATTTGTCATCCATTGTGATTCGTCGTCTATAAGCGTTTTCTCTTCGCAATAACTATTAGAATGTATTGCACATTCAAAACTAGATAGTAAGCAGATTTTACGGCGTTAAACCGAGTTAAAAATTTTGATTAAGTCTTCGATC
>NZ_JAJNIF010000035.1:0-1560 GCF_022386595.1 Mammaliicoccus sp. G-M28 | reverse complement strand
AAACATACTAAGATTAGCTATGAAGAAATCTATGACGATAGATTTTTTCATAGCTATTTTTTATAGTTATAGAGAGAGGTAGACTGTGCGGTCTCTTGGATTTTAAATCCGTAATTTAAACAAGTCAGCTTTACTCTCGCCTTTTGAAATTCGTTTGTAGTATGTTGGGCTCTTGAAGCCGTGTATAGGAAAGTGAAATGAGAAAGGTTCAGTAAGGTTTAACTTCTCAAATCAATTAAGGAGGGTTTTATGTGAATTATCTAGGCATTGATATTAGTAAAAAAACAAGCGTCATCGCCCATTATCACGATGATAAATTCCAAATGGAATTTACAATTCAAAATAATAAAAATGGTTATAATCAATTTCTTAAATATTTAAATAAAATCGACCAATTTCAACTCGTGTTTGAATCTACAGGTATTTATTCAAGAGGAATGGTTCAATTTTGTCGAGTTAATCAAATTAATTATATTGAAATGAATCCTTTAGAAGCAAAATTTAAAACAACTTCTTTAAGGTCTTGGAAAACTGATCAATCTGACGCTCATAAATTAGCCCTTTTAGCACCTTCTTTAAAATCTATGGATAGCTTAAATACAAAACAAGATATTTTCTTTGAATTACGAGAACGTGCTCGATTTCATCTTGAAATCGAAAATGATCAAAATCGTTTAAAAATAATGATTATTGAACTGCTTCATCAAACCTTTCCAGGTCTAGAAAAATTGTTTAAAAACCGTTATTCAATCATTGCCCTTAATATCGCAGAAATCTATTCACACCCAGATTTTGTTCAACAAGAAGATATTGATACCCTAACTTCAAATATTTTTGAGTCCACCGATAAAGGACTATCTACTCAAAAAGCAGAAAATTATGCATTAAAACTATATAAATTAGCACGTGAGAGCTATCCAAATGTCAATCAAACTTCTTTTTTAGTAAAGAAAGTTCAATTGTTAATTCAACAATTAAAAAATTCGATTCAACAATTATCACAGTTAGATAAAGAGATGGTTGAATTATCTCAACAACTCGAATGTTTCGAAGTTATATGTTCAATTCCTGGTATTGGAGAACTAACAGCGGCTATGATTATAGGTGAACTAGGAGATATTACAAAATTTAAATCCAATAAACAATTAAATGCCTATGTCGGTATTGATATCAAAAGATATCAATCTGGTAACACTCAATATAGAGACACTATTAATAAACGTGGAAATAAAAAAGCTCGGAGATTACTGTTTTGGGTCGTGATGAATATCATTAGGGGACAGCGACATTATGATAATCACATTATTGATTATTACTATAAACTAAAAAAGCAGCCTAATGAGAAACCTCATAAGACTGCCGTGGTAGCTTGTATGAATCGTTTATTAAAAACAATCCATTACTTAGTTACTAATAATAGGTTATACGATTATCAAATGTCGCCACATTAAAATAATCATACAATCAAATATATATTAACACCTTATTAAAAAAAATAAAATCATAAGGTCTATTTTAGTATGCCATTTTTTAATACTAGTACTTGACTAATCGTAGGAA
>NZ_JAJNIF010000034.1:0-1695 GCF_022386595.1 Mammaliicoccus sp. G-M28 | reverse complement strand
AATGAACATTGAAAACTGAATGACAATATGTCAACGTTAATTCCAATAATTGAGTACTTATAGTACTTCAAAGAGTGATTGGCTTAACCAATCAAAAATGAGCTAATCAAGCTTACTTCTATTATGGAGAGTTTGATCCTGGCTCAGGATGAACGCTGGCGGCGTGCCTAATACATGCAAGTCGAGCGAACAGATGAGAAGCTTGCTTCTCTGATGTTAGCGGCGGACGGGTGAGTAACACGTGGGTAACCTACCTATAAGACTGGGATAACTCCGGGAAACCGGGGCTAATACCTGATAATATTTTGAACCGCATGGTTCGATAGTGAAAGGCGGCTTCGGCTGTCACTTATAGATGGACCCGCGCCGTATTAGCTAGTTGGTAAGGTAATGGCTTACCAAGGCGACGATACGTAGCCGACCTGAGAGGGTGATCGGCCACACTGGAACTGAGACACGGTCCAGACTCCTACGGGAGGCAGCAGTAGGGAATCTTCCGCAATGGGCGAAAGCCTGACGGAGCAACGCCGCGTGAGTGATGAAGGTTTTCGGATCGTAAAACTCTGTTGTTAGGGAAGAACAAATTTGTTAGTAACTGAACAAGTCTTGACGGTACCTAACCAGAAAGCCACGGCTAACTACGTGCCAGCAGCCGCGGTAATACGTAGGTGGCAAGCGTTATCCGGAATTATTGGGCGTAAAGCGCGCGTAGGCGGTTTCTTAAGTCTGATGTGAAAGCCCACGGCTCAACCGTGGAGGGTCATTGGAAACTGGGGAACTTGAGTGCAGAAGAGGAGAGTGGAATTCCATGTGTAGCGGTGAAATGCGCAGAGATATGGAGGAACACCAGTGGCGAAGGCGGCTCTCTGGTCTGTAACTGACGCTGATGTGCGAAAGCGTGGGGATCAAACAGGATTAGATACCCTGGTAGTCCACGCCGTAAACGATGAGTGCTAAGTGTTAGGGGGTTTCCGCCCCTTAGTGCTGCAGCTAACGCATTAAGCACTCCGCCTGGGGAGTACGACCGCAAGGTTGAAACTCAAAGGAATTGACGGGGACCCGCACAAGCGGTGGAGCATGTGGTTTAATTCGAAGCAACGCGAAGAACCTTACCAAATCTTGACATCCTTTGATCGCTCTAGAGATAGAGTCTTCCCCTTCGGGGGACAAAGTGACAGGTGGTGCATGGTTGTCGTCAGCTCGTGTCGTGAGATGTTGGGTTAAGTCCCGCAACGAGCGCAACCCTTAAGCTTAGTTGCCATCATTAAGTTGGGCACTCTAGGTTGACTGCCGGTGACAAACCGGAGGAAGGTGGGGATGACGTCAAATCATCATGCCCCTTATGATTTGGGCTACACACGTGCTACAATGGATAATACAAAGGGCAGCGAACCCGCGAGGTCAAGCAAATCCCATAAAATTATTCTCAGTTCGGATTGTAGTCTGCAACTCGACTACATGAAGCTGGAATCGCTAGTAATCGTAGATCAGCATGCTACGGTGAATACGTTCCCGGGTCTTGTACACACCGCCCGTCACACCACGAGAGTCTGTAACACCCGAAGCCGGTGGAGTAACCTTTTATTAGGAGCTAGCCGTCGAAGGTGGGACAAATGATTGGGGTGAAGTCGTAACAAGGTAGCCGTATCGGAAGGTGCGGCTGGATCACCTCCTTTCTAAGGATATTACGGAATG
>NZ_JAJNIF010000033.1:0-1939 GCF_022386595.1 Mammaliicoccus sp. G-M28 | reverse complement strand
CATTGAGTGAAAGTGAATCGTTGAGTACGTCCGAGTCATTGAGTGAAAGTGAATCGTTGAGTACGTCCGAGTCATTGAGTGAAAGTGAATCATTGAGTACGTCCGAGTCATTGAGTGAAAGTGAATCATTGAGTACGTCAGAATCATTAAGTGAGTCAGAATCGTTAAGCACGTCAGAATCAATAAGTGAATCCGAGTCATTGAGTACGTCGGAGTCTATAAGTGCATCCGAATCGTTTAGTACGTCCGAGTCCTTGAGTGAAAGTGAATCGCTAAGTACGTCAGAGTCATTGAGTGAGTCGGAATCGTTGAGTACGTCCGAATCGATAAGTGAGTCAGAGTCATTGAGTACCTCCGAATCAATAAGCGAATCAGAATCATTGAGTACGTCGGAATCCTTAAGTACGTCCGAATCGATAAGTGAGTCAGAGTCATTAAGCGAATCAGAATCGTTGAGCACTTCGGGATCAATAAGTGAGTCCGAATCGCTAAGTACGTCTGAATCAATAAGCGAATCAGAGTCGTTGAGTACATCAGAGTCATTAAGCGAGTCCGAATCGATAAGTACATCGGAATCAATAAGTGAATCAGAATCATTGAGTACGTCTGAGTCATTGAGTGAGTCGACATCATTGAGTACGTCAGAATCATTTAGTGAGTCCGAATCGTTGAGTACATCCGAGTCATTGAGTGAAAGTGAGTCTTTAAGTACATCGGAGTCCTTGAGTGAAAGTGAATCATTGAGTACATCTGAGTCATTGAGTGAGTCAACATCATTAAGTACATCAGAGTCATTGAGTGAAAGTGAGTCTTTAAGTACATCAGAATCTATTAGTGAGTCAGAATCGTTAAGTACGTCCGAGTCATTGAGTGAAAGTGAATCATTAAGTACGTCCGAGTCATTGAGCGAATCAGAATCATTGAGTACATCTGAGTCATTGAGTGAATCCGAATCGTTGAGTACGTCCGAGTCATTGAGCGAATCAGAATCATTGAGTACGTCCGAGTCAATTAGTGAATCAGAATCGTTAAGTACATCAGAGTCAATGAGTGAAAGTGAATCATTAAGTACGTCGGAATCATTAAGTGAGTCCGAATCGTTGAGTACATCCGAGTCATTAAGTGCAGCGGAATCATTAAGTACATCCGAGTCGTTAAGTACGTCCGAGTCGTTAAGTACGTCCGAGTCAATTAGTGAAAGTGAATCTATAAGTACATCGGGATCAATCAGTGAAAGTGAATCGTTGAGTACGTCTGAATCAATCAGTGAAAGTGAATCGTTGAGTACGTCTGAATCAATAAGTGAATCAGAATCATTGAGTACATCTGAATCAATCAGTGAATCAGAATCATTGAGCGCGTCTGAGTCATTAAGTGAATCAGAATCATTGAGTACATCCGAGTCAATTAGTGAGTCCGAGTCGTTAAGTGAATCCGAATCGTTGAGTACCAGCGAGTCATTAAGCGAATCAGAATCATTGAGCACATCGGAATCCTTAAGTGAATCAGACTCGATAAGTACATCCGAGTCTTTGAGTGAGTCGACATCGTTGAGCACTTCAGAGTCATTAAGTGAGTCCGAATCGTTGAGTACATCAGAGTCATTGAGTGAAAGCGAATCATTAAGTACATCGGAATCCTTAAGTGAGAGTGAGTCTCTAAGTGCGTCGGAATCGTTGAGTGAATCCGAATCAACAAGTACATCAGAATCGTTAAGTACGTCAGAGTCATTGAGCGCGTCTGAATCAATAAGTGCGTCGGAATCATTAAGTACGTCAGAGTCATTGAGCGAGTCAGAATCAATAAGCGAATCAGAATCTATAAGTACATCAGAATCATTAAGTGAGTCAGAATCGTTGAGTACGTCAGAGTCCTTGAGTGAAAGTGAGTCTTTAAGTACATCAGAGTCCTTGAGTGAAAGTGAGTCTTTAAGTACATC
>NZ_JAJNIF010000032.1:0-2125 GCF_022386595.1 Mammaliicoccus sp. G-M28 | reverse complement strand
TATTAACACCTTATTAAAAAAAATAAAATCATAAGGTCTATTTTAGTATGCCATTTTTTAATACTAGTACTTGACTAATCGTAGGAAGAGGATGGGACAAATTAATTGTCTCATCCTCTTATGATTTATCGCTACTTAAACTTTGTAATTTCATTAGTTCAGCTCGAATACTAGTGAATTCCTTTAAATATGGCAATTCAATTGGTTTATAACTTGTATCAAATAATACCTTTTTACATATGTTTTCATAAGTAGTTAAGTAAAGTCCTATATCTCTATCTGATAAAGTACTAATATTACCGTGCTCAAATGCTCTTTCTAATGTAAATGCTAATTGTTCTACAGTAAATATGATTGGATATACATATTCTATTTTTTTTATGTCGTTATCCATTTCATTTAAAGCAGCTTGATACATCGCTTTAGTATTCATGATTTCTGTATGCATTTCTGTAATAATCGTTGGACCTACAATATTATCATGATATTTATTTGATGAAAATAGAGTGTGTAATATATCTGCTTGTAATCTTAAAGTGTTATTTATTGATTTAGGTAATTTTTTAGAAGCATGATTTCTTCCTACTATTAATACACCTATTAAACCTATAGCTGACCCGATAATAACATCTGTAATTCTTGGGACAACTAAATACGTATCAAATTGATTTGTTATTGCTGCTGACATTAATAGTACATTTGGTGTAATGAACATTATAGCGAACGTATAATTAAATGCGATTAACAATTCAGCTGTGGCCATTAATATTGTCATTAATATAACGATTGTCCATGCATTTGGTTCAAAGGCTAAGATTATAACTGCACCAAGCATTCCTAAAATTGTACCTACAGTTCTTTGAAGTGCTCTTTGTATAGTTGATAAAGAAGATGACCCTAACAACACTGAACAACAAGAAATTGGTATCCAATAAGCTCTTTCAAAGCCTAAACCAAATGCTATGATTACTGAAGTAAATAGTATAATGCCGTATTGCATTGATGACATAAGTACTAGAGAATCTTTAGATAAATTTTCTTGAATAATTCTTGAATACATAGGTTTTTTATAATTAATTTGTTTATCTATCTGCAAATCAGATTCGTTTAGCATCTTAACTGTATTATTTATCAAATCAGCCAACTCACTTAAGTAAACGTCATCTCCATCATAAACAATTGAGCTGTATTCCAATGTATTCTTTCCTTCAATTCTGTTACAAATGTATTCTAAAGATTCGCTTATTTCAACCGGCAAAACCTCATAACCTTTAGATGATAATTCTAAACAACTAGACCACATTGCTTCAGCTCTACCTTTTAACTGCAACAAGCGATTATAATCTTTATTTTTATTCCAAAACGCATTAGCTGTTGTTAATGTATTAGTTGCGTAATGTATAGAACTCAATGTGTCACTTCGAGCATCATCAAATGTCTTACCATTAAAATTTTTAGTTAAATATGCTAGATTTTTATAAATATTTAATACACTTTCTATTTCAGGCTTCTTATGATTAAAAATAGCATCAACTATAATAACTAGAGTACTTACAAGTCCCCCACATAATACAAGTAAACCTCTATTAAGAAAATCTTCTGGCATAATAGGCATAATTGAAGCAACACTATATGTCAAAACAAAGAACACTGAAGATGGTCCTGGTATTTGAAATGCTTTTAAAATAAAGTGAGCAATCATACCAATTAAGCCTAAAATTAATGCATATAAAAACGGAATAGTAATAGTTAATGTACCTAACATTAAACAAACACTTAACATAATCGAAACAACAATAACTTTTCTTATTCTAGAGGGATAAGAACCATTAAATACATAAATATTACTAAAGGATCCTAACACTGCGGTTAGACCAAGATCAAATCTCCCAAAAAGCACACTGCTTGCTAAAATAATAAACACAATAATAGCTTGCAAAATGGCTTTTTTGGTTCCTAATTTCTTCTTATCTACTTTAAACATAACTTCAAAATACTTTTTCATTTTATTATCTCCCTCCTAGAATTTTTAAACAAAAAAAAGAGACCTAACAGGTCTCGAGTGCGGCTCATCGCATCCATTTATAAATATTTGCCCGGCAACGTCCTACTCTCGCGGAACGTA
>NZ_JAJNIF010000031.1:0-3164 GCF_022386595.1 Mammaliicoccus sp. G-M28 | reverse complement strand
TTGCACATTGAAAACTAGATAAGTAAGCAAATAGATTTTACCAAGCAATAAACCGAGTGAATTTCTAACGAAATTCAAGCTTAATAATCGCGCGTCGTCTTTTTAGACGACATCACAGATTAATAACAGTTATTTTCTTAAACATTATGTATAAGAAAATATTAGATTAAGTTATTAAGGGCGCACGGTGGATGCCTTGGCACTAGAAGCCGAAGAAGGACGTTACTAACGACGATATGCTTTGGGGAGCTGTAAGTACGCTTTGATCCAGAGATTTCCGAATGGGGAAACCCAGCATGAGTTATGTCATGTTATCCACATATGAATACATAGTATGTGAGAAGGCACACCCGGAGAACTGAAACATCTTAGTACCCGGAGGAAGAGAAAGAAAACTCGATTCCCTGAGTAGCGGCGAGCGAAACGGGAATAGCCCAAACCAACAGGCTTGCCTGTTGGGGTTGTAGGACACTCAATACGGAGTTACAAAGGAAATAATTAGACGAATGGTTTTGGAAAAACCAACCATAGAAGGTAATGGTCCTGTAGTCGAAAGTTATTTCTCTCCTGAGTGGATCCTGAGTACGGCGGAACACGTGTAATTCCGTCGGAATCCGGGAGGACCATCTCCCAAGGCTAAATACTCTCTAGTGACCGATAGTGAACCAGTACCGTGAGGGAAAGGTGAAAAGCACCCCGGAAGGGGAGTGAAATAGAACCTGAAACCGTGTGCTTACAAATAGTCAGAGCCCGTTAATGGGTGATGGCGTGCCTTTTGTAGAATGAACCGGCGAGTTACGATTTGATGCAAGGTTAAGCAGTAAATGTGGAGCCGTAGCGAAAGCGAGTCTGAATAGGGCGAATGAGTATCTGGTCGTAGACCCGAAACCAAGTGATCTACCCATGTCCAGGTTGAAGTTCAGGTAACACTGAATGGAGGACCGAACCGACTTACGTTGAAAAGTGAGCGGATGAGGTGTGGGTAGCGGAGAAATTCCAATCGAACTTGGAGATAGCTGGTTCTCTCCGAAATAGCTTTAGGGCTAGCCTCAAGTGATGATTATTGGAGGTAGAGCACTGTTTGGACGAGGGGCCCCTCTAGGGTTACCGAATTCAGACAAACTCCGAATGCCAAATAATTTAACTTGGGAGTCAGACTATGGGTGATAAGGTCCGTAGTCGAAAGGGAAACAGCCCAGACCACCAGCTAAGGTCCCAAAATATATGTTAAGTGGAAAAGGATGTGGCGTTGCCCAGACAACTAGGATGTTGGCTTAGAAGCAGCCATCATTTAAAGAGTGCGTAATAGCTCACTAGTCGAGTGACACTGCGCCGAAAATGTACCGGGGCTAAACATATTACCGAAGCTGTGGATTATCCGTAAGGATAGTGGTAGGAGAGCGTTCTAAACGTGTTGAAGCATGATCGTAAGGACATGTGGAATGTTTAGAAGTGAGAATGCCGGTGTGAGTAGCGAAAGATGGGTGAGAATCCCATCCACCGATTGACTAAGGTTTCCAGAGGAAGGCTCGTCCGCTCTGGGTTAGTCGGGACCTAAGCCGAGGCCGATAGGCGTAGGCGATGGATAACAGGTAGATATTCCTGTACCACCTATGATTGTTTGAACGATGGGGGGACGCAGTAGGATAGGCGAAGCGTGCTGTTGGAGTGCACGTCCAAGCAACAAGACTGAGTGTTAGGCAAATCCGGCACTTATAAGGTTGAGTTGTGATGGGGAGCTGGATCATGTATCCGGCGAGTCGTTGATTTCACACTGCCAAGAAAAGCCTCTAGTTAGAAAATAGGTGCCCGTACCGCAAACCGACACAGGTAGTCAAGATGAGAATTCTAAGGTGAGCGAGCGAACTCTCGTTAAGGAACTCGGCAAAATGACCCCGTAACTTCGGGAGAAGGGGTGCTTTTTAGGGTGCAAGCCTTGAAGAGCCGCAGTGAATAGGCCCAAGCGACTGTTTATCAAAAACACAGGTCTCTGCTAAACCGTAAGGTGATGTATAGGGGCTGACGCCTGCCCGGTGCTGGAAGGTTAAGAGGAGTGGTTAGCTTCTGCGAAGCTACGAATCGAAGCCCCAGTAAACGGCGGCCGTAACTATAACGGTCCTAAGGTAGCGAAATTCCTTGTCGGGTAAGTTCCGACCCGCACGAAAGGCGTAACGATTTGGGCACTGTCTCAACGAGAGACTCGGTGAAATCATAGTACCTGTGAAGATGCAGGTTACCCGCGACAGGACGGAAAGACCCCGTGGAGCTTTACTGTAGCCTGATATTGAAATTTGGCACAGCTTGTACAGGATAGGTAGGAGCCTTTGAAGCGTGAGCGCTAGCTTACGTGGAGGCGCTGGTGGGATACTACCCTGGCTGTGTTGACTTTCTAACCCGCACCATTTGATCATGGTGGGAGACAGTGTCAGGCGGGCAGTTTGACTGGGGCGGTCGCCTCCTAAAGAGTAACGGAGGCGCTCAAAGGTTCCCTCAGAATGGTTGGAAATCATTCGCAGAGTGTAAAGGCACAAGGGAGCTTGACTGCGAGACTTACAAGTCGAGCAGGGTCGAAAGACGGACTTAGTGATCCGGTGGTTCCGCATGGAAGGGCCATCGCTCAACGGATAAAAGCTACCCCGGGGATAACAGGCTTATCTCCCCCAAGAGTTCACATCGACGGGGAGGTTTGGCACCTCGATGTCGGCTCATCGCATCCTGGGGCTGTAGTCGGTCCCAAGGGTTGGGCTGTTCGCCCATTAAAGCGGTACGCGAGCTGGGTTCAGAACGTCGTGAGACAGTTCGGTCCCTATCCGTCGTGGGCGTAGGAAATTTGAGAGGAGCTGTCCTTAGTACGAGAGGACCGGGATGGACATACCTCTGGTGTACCAGTTGTCGCGCCAGCGGCATAGCTGGGTAGCTATGTATGGACGGGATAAGTGCTGAAAGCATCTAAGCATGAAGCCCCCCTCAAGATGAGATTTCCCAACTTCGGTTATAAGATCCCTCAAAGATGATGAGGTTAATAGGTTCGGGGTGTAAGCGCAGTAATGTGTGTAGCTGACGAATACTAATCGATCGAAGACTTAATCAAAATTTTTAACTCGGTTTAACGCCGTAAAATCTGCTTACTATCTAGTTTTGAATGTGCAATACATTCTAATAGT
>NZ_JAJNIF010000030.1:0-6595 GCF_022386595.1 Mammaliicoccus sp. G-M28 | reverse complement strand
CTGCTTTTAACTTACCCCTTATCAGCGATTTTGCATGGAATTGCTTTTAACGCACCTCTTATCTGCAATTTTGCCTAGAACTGCTTTTAACGTACCTCTTATCTGCAATTTTACTGAGAACTGCTTTTAACTTACCCCTTATCTGCAATTTTGCATGGAATTGCTTTTAACTTACCTCTTATCTGCAATTTTACTGAGAATTGCTTTTAACGCACCTCTTATCTGCAATTTTACTTAGAATTGCTTTTAACGTACCCCTTATCAGCGATTTTGCATGGAATTGCTTTTAACGCACCTCTTATCAGCAATTTTGCCTAGAACTGCTTTTAACTTACTCCTTATCTGCAATTTTGCATGGAATTGCTTTTAACGCACCTCTTATCTGCAATTTTACTGAGAATTGCTTTTAACGCACCTCTTATCTGCAATTTTGCATGGAATTGCTTTTAACAAACCTCTTATCTGCAATTTTACTTAGAACTGCTTTTAACGTACTTCTTATCAGCAATTTTGCCTAGAACTGCTTTTAACGTACCTCTTATCTGCAATTTTACTGAGAATTGCTTTTACTATTCCTCTTATTAGTATAATCTCAGTAAGAATGCGTATAAAAATGAAAATTACAACCGATTTTGTAAGTGCTGACGCCTGAGGGAATAGTATGTGCGAGAGACTAATGGCTCGAGCCATACCCCTAGGCAAGCATGCACGTACAAAATCGTAAGATAAAAAAATAAGCATATCACTGTAAACTTAAAAAAATCAGTTTAGTGATATGCTTATTTATTTCGAGTTAGGATTTATGTCCCAAGCTCATCAAGCACAATCGGCCACTAGTTTATTTCTCTATCTTATATGTTCTGATATGGTCTTCTATACTGTGTAAGTATACTTTTGAATATGGATCTTGTGTCAATTCACGTTCGAAATCAAATTCTTGATTATCAAATCTGTTAAAGAATGTTTCGTATTCTTCGACTGATAATTGCTCTCTAGATTCTAGCATATTTAAGTGTTTCTCTTTATCTAATGCTTTGTCATATCCTTCAACGATTGAACCACTAAAGATTTCTCCTACTGCTCCTGAACCATAACTAAATAGACATACTTTCTCTTCTGGTTGGAATGTGTGGTTCTGTAATAACGAAATTAAACTTAAGTATAATGATCCTGTATAAATGTTACCAACATCTCTATTCCATAATACTGATTCTTGGTAAGCATCCATTAATCTATTTTTGATTGAATCTTCTACGTTTTCGTTTAAAATAGTCTTGAAAGCCTTTTCCCCCATTTTAGTAAATGGTACGTGGAAACAGAATGATTCAAAGTCGTTTACAGTATATCCAGTACGTTTAGAGTATTCATTCCAAACTGTATTAAATGATTCGATATATGCGTCTTTAGATAAAGCGCCATCTACGACAGGATATTTTTCAGAAGTTGGTCTCCAAAAATCGTATACATTATTCGTATATGCTACGCTATCGTCATTTAATTCTAAAATTCTAGGATTATGACTTAGTAATAATGCAACTGCTCCTGCACCTTGTGTAGGTTCGCCACCTGAATTTAATCCGTAACGTGCAATATCTGATGCGATAACAAGAACTTTTTTACCAGGATTGTTGGATAAGAAATCTTTTGCAAGTTGTATTGCTGCAGTAGCAGAGTAACATGCTTCTTTCATTTCTATACAACGCGCGAAAGGTTGAATATTTAATTGATTGTGTATTTCAACAGATGCTGCTTTTGAGTGATCAATTCCCGATTCAGTAGCTACGATTACCATATCGATATCTTTTTTGTCTTGCTCAGATAAAATATCTTGAGCTGCATTAATACCCATTGATATAATATCTTGGCTCACAGGATTAACAGCCATTTTTGTTTGGCCAATACCAATCTTGAATTTATTTGGGTCTACTTCACGAGCTTTTGCCAAATCATCCATGCTAACATAGAAATTTGGGATGTAAAAATCTAATTTATCAATACCTATTGCCATAATAATTTCCTCTCAATATGTTATTTTATAGTTAAATCATATCAAAATAACATATTTAATGACAATTATTAATAAATAAATTTTTTAAGGAGAACATAAACATGAACAAAGTTGTAATAGTTAGTGCTCAAAGAACACCTGTAGGAAAATTCAGAGGAAAGTTGAGTAACTACTCTGCAGTAGAATTAGGGACTGCTGCATTAAAATCTGCAATTAACAAAATTCAACTAGATCCTAATCATATAGAAAACGTTATTTTCGGGAATGTCATTCAAGCAGGCACTGGTCAAAACCCAGCACGTCAAATAGCAGTTAACGCTGGTTTACCTTATTCAACACCAGGTATGACTGTGAATGAAGTTTGCGGTTCAGGTCTTAAATCTATTATTTTAGGTAAACAACTGATCCAACTTGGAGAAGCAAATGTTGTTGCTGTAGGTGGCGTTGAAAGTATGACGAATACACCAGACCTTATTCTTAAAAAAGGTGATTCACCAGTAAAAAGCTTTATGCATGATGGATTAACTGATGTGTTTCATCAAATAGCTATGGGCTTAACTGCTGAAGAAATAGCAACTAAATACGAAGTTACTCGTACACAACAAGATGAATTTGCTATGAACTCTCATTTGAAATCTGACAAAGCAACAAAAGCAGGTAAATTTAACGAAGAGATAGTACCTCTTGAAGATTTAAATGGTGAAACTATGACTTCTGATGAATTAATTAGACCTGAAAGCAATATGGAAGACTTAGCAACTTTAAAAACAATTTTCAAAGAAGATGGCTCTGTTACAGCTGGTAACGCATCTGCTTTAAGTGATGGCGGTTCTGCTTTAATTCTTATGAGCGAAGCATATGCTAAAGAAAATGGTTATACAATTTTAGCTACTTTAGGACAACATGCCGAAATAGGTTGTGATCCATTATACATGGGTTACGCACCTTTTTATGCAGTAGAAGCTTTGTTAAACAAAACTGAAAAAAGTATTGAAGATATTGATTTAGTTGAGATGACAGAAGCTTTTTCAGCACAAAGTATTCCTGTGAAAAAGAATCTCAACATACCAGATGAGAAATTCAACATATACGGTGGCGCGATTGCTTTAGGACATCCACTAGGTTCAACAGGATCTAGACTTGTTACGACACTTACTCATGCGTTGAAGCAAGAAGATAAACATACTGGCATAGCGACTGCTTGTATTGGCGGTGGCCTAGGTATCGCATTAATGATAGAAAAAGGAGCAGGACTTTAATGAAACCTTTAACAAAAGATTTCAGACACTTATCCAGACCAGAAAAAATTAATCAATTAAAAGAACATGGTTGGATTCAAGAACAATCTGAACAAATATTACTAAACAATTCAGAAATAGATAAAGAATTATTAGAGAACTTAATCGAAAATGTAATCGGTCAAGGGACTTTACCAGTTGGCGTATTGCCTGAAATTATTGTGAATGGTAAATCGTATGCTGTTCCAATGATGGTTGAAGAGCCTTCAGTTGTAGCTGCAGCAAGTTATGGCTCTAAATTATTTAACAAGTCCGGTGGTCTAAAAATCATTCAAAGCGACAATATTAAATTAGGTCAAATTGTATTTGATAATGTAACAGACACTACACAATTATCTAAAGACATCCTTGAATTAGAACAAGAAATACACCAAATGGCTGATCAAGTCTATCCATCTATTTTAAAAAGAGGTGGCGGATATCAAAAAATCGAAACTGATGAATTTCCAGAAGAAGGTATGCTGTCATTAAAAGTATATATCGATACTCGTGACGCAATGGGTGCTAATATCATCAATACAATTCTTGAAGGTATTGCACATTATTTAGAAGAACAATTAGACGACACTGATATATTGATGAGTATTTTATCAAATTATTCCACAACTTCAGTTATAAGCATTCAAGGTGAAATCGCTGTATCTGATTTAGAAAAAAGTAATATGAGTGGCGAAGAAGTTGCACATCGTATGGAAAGAGCTTCTGTATTAGCTCATATCGACCCATATAGAGCTGTAACACACAATAAAGGCGTAATGAATGGTATAAGTTCTGTCGTACTCGCTTCAGGTAATGATACAAGAAGTGTTGAAGCTGGTGCGCATGCTTATGCTAGTAAAGATGGTCAGTATAGAAGTTTAACTACTTGGAAATATGATAGAGAAGGACAATGTCTTGTAGGGACAATAGAGCTACCTTTAACGCTTGGTATTATAGGAGGTAGCATTGATCTTTTACCGATGTCTAAAGTTACTTTAGATATATTAAACGTTGAATCAGCACAAGAGTTAGCTCATATTGTAGCAGCAGTCGGTTTAGCACAGAATTTTTCTGCATGTCGTGCACTCGTTTCTGAAGGTATACAACATGGTCATATGAACTTACACTACAAATCTTTAGCGATTAAAATCGGTGCAAAAGGTGTCGAAATAAATCTCATAACTGAAGCGCTTAAAAATATGAACAAACCAAATTTAGAAACCGCTCAAGCATTGCTTTATGAAATGAGAAATAATTAAAGATAGTATATAGATACACTATTTATTTCTTAGCACTTATTGACTTTCCGCTCTTGTAAAATATAAGATAGTGGAAGCGAAAAAAGACTAGGAGAACACACCATTATTATGAAAAACAAACTAAGTTTCAAAGAAAATCTATATATAGGGTCATTATTATTTGGCTTATTTTTCGGTGCAGGAAATTTAATATTTCCAATACATTTAGGTCAAACAGCTGGTGCAAATGTTTTTACAGCTAACTTAGGTTTCTTAATTACTGCGATTGGATTGCCTTTCTTAGGTATTATTGCAATTGGCATTTCTAAGACGAATGGCATATTCGAAATAGCAACAAGAGTAAATACTAAATATGCTTATATTTTTACAATTTTACTTTATTTAGTCATTGGTCCATTTTATGCATTACCAAGACTTGCGACTACATCATTTGAAATTGCTTTTACGCCATTCATTTCAAAATCATCTATCACGTTATATTTATCAATATTTAGTATTCTATTCTTTTTAGTTGCTTGGTTCTTCTCGAAGAAACCATCTAAAATTTTAGAATATATCGGCAAATTTTTAAACCCGATATTTTTAGTATTGTTAGGCGTGCTTATTTTATTAGCTTTCATTAATCCGATTGGTAATATTTCTAGTGCTTCAATTAGTCCTGATTATGAAAACAGCGCATTGTTAAAAGGATTTATAGACGGTTACAATACGTTAGATGCATTAGCAGCACTTGCTTTCGGCATCATTGTTGTTTCAACTATTAAAAAGCTTGGTGTTACAAATCCAAATCACATTGCGAAAGAAACTTTTAAATCAGGTACTATTAGCATCGTGTTAATGGGTGTTATTTACAGTTTGTTAGCATTTATGGGTACAATGAGTTTAGGTCATTTCAAAGCTAGTGAAAACGGTGGTATTGCATTAGCGCAAATTGCTCAATATTACCTAGGTGATTATGGAATAATCCTATTATCATTAATTATTATTGTTGCTTGTTTAAAGACAGCAATTGGCTTAATCACAGCTTTTTCAGAAACATTTACAGACCTAT
Source organism: Mammaliicoccus sp. G-M28 (assembly GCF_022386595.1). Lineage (NCBI taxonomy): Bacteria > Bacillati > Bacillota > Bacilli > Caryophanales > Staphylococcaceae > Mammaliicoccus > Mammaliicoccus sp. G-M28. Next base: position 1,000 of record NZ_JAJNIF010000030.1, on the reverse strand, counting down.
TCCCTAAGCAAAACTACTTAATGTTCGCGACAGTAGTCAGCATTATATCATGTGTATTTGCTAACGTCGGTTTAACAAAAATTATCGAATATTCAACACCAGTATTGATGTTCTTGTATCCATTAGCGATTACAATTATATTGCTAACACTATTTAGTTCATTATTTAATCACTCAACAATCGTTTACCAATTTACAACATATTTCACAATGATTGCTTCATTTGTAGACGGTATAAAAGCTAGCCCAGAATTCATTGCGAATACTAAATTTGCACATGTAGTCATTACATTTGGAGAAAAATGCTTACCATTCTTCACTATCGGTATGGGTTGGGTACTACCAGCTGTAATAGGCTTTATTATAGGGTTCATCGTATACAAATTTAAAAAAGAACGTTATACAGCAGCATAATTAATAACTGTTTTTATAAAATCTTATGATTTTGTTCGTGCATGCTTGCCTAGGGTATGGCTCGAGCCTGTAGTCTCTCACGCATACTTTTCCCTCAGGCGTCAGCACTTTACAAAATCATTACTAATAACTATTTTTATAAAATCTTACGATTTTGTTCGTGCATGCTTGCCTAGGGTATGGCTCGAGCCTGTAGTCTCTCACGCATACTATTCCCTCAGGCGTCAGCACTTTACAAAATCGTACAAATATTCATTTTTATACAAAAATAAGAGCAGAAATTCAATTTTAATAATGAATTTCTGCTCTTTTTAAAGTTCTAGGATATTTATGTCTTAAGCTCTAATTTGTAATCAAATCTACTTTTATAGATACCCTTATCAGCAGTTTTACTTAGAATTGCTTTTAACACTACCCTTATCAGCAATTTTGCCTAGAACTGCTTTTAACACTACTCTTATCAGCAATTTTACCTAGTATTGCTTTTAACACTACCCTTATCAGCAATTTTACCTAGTATTGCTTTTAACACTACCCTTATCAGCAATTTTACCTAGTATTGCTTTTAACACTACCCTTATCAGCAA
>NZ_JAJNIF010000029.1:0-9413 GCF_022386595.1 Mammaliicoccus sp. G-M28 | reverse complement strand
TGATATTGCGTATTTTGTAAATCAAATTGTAGAAACGATACCTAATGAAGAATTCTACGAATTTACTCACGCTCGTGGTGCATCCTCATATCATCCTAAATTAATGTTAAAGATTATACTCTATTCATATACACAATCTGTTTTCTCTGGAAGAAGAATTGAAAGTCTTCTTAAAGACAGTGTTCGTATGATGTGGTTGTCACAGAACCAAACACCTTCTTATCGAACGATAAATCGTTTCAGAATTAATCCTATAATTGATCGATTATTACAATCACTATTTATAAATTTTAGAACACAACTTATAGAACAAAACCTTATTGATGAGGAAAGTATTTATATAGACGGTACTAAAATTGAAGCAAATGCCAATAAATACACTTTTGTTTGGAGAAAAAACACAGAAAGATTTAATAAAAAAGTAGTTGAACAATCAAAAGAAATCTATCGTGAAGCCATAGTAAATGAAGTAATACCTGAGTTAAAAGATGAGACCCAAGATATTACACTTGAAACTCTTTATGAATTCAAAAACAGATTAGAAGAAAAAATCGAAGATTTAAACGATGATATTAGCAACTCTAAAGATATAGCAGAACGAAAAACGATGCGTTCAGAAAGAATGGAAATAAAAAAGACTAAAAAATTGTTAAGTGAAAATATCGATAGGCAAATAAAATATCAAAAACAATTGGATATATTAGGTGAAAGAAATAGCTATTCTAAAACAGATCATGATGCAACTTTTATGAGAATGAAAGATGACCACATGATGAACGGACAATTAAAACCAGGATACAATTTACAAATTGCTACAAATTCACAATTTGTTTTATCTTATGACATATTTCCTAATCCAACAGATACTAGAACACTTACACCATTTTTAAATAATATTAGAAATAACTATTTTAATCTACCTAACTATATTGTCGCAGATGCTGGCTACGGCAGTGAGGAAAATTATAAAACGATTCTAGAACAATTTAACAGAACACCATTGATAACTTATAGTATGTACCTAAAAGAACAAACCAAGAAATATAAAGAAAACATATATAACACACAAAATTGGAAGTATGATGAACTAAGAGATGAATTCATATGTCCGAACAATCGCAGATTGTCATTCAAACGATACGCTTATCGAATCGATAAGTATAAATATAAAAGAGATTTCAAGTTATATGAAATTGATAATTGTAACAACTGCGAACTATTTGAGTTATGTAGAAAAAATGCATACCAGAGTACAAATAAAAAAATAATGAAAAATAATGTGTGGGAATACTTTAAACATATGACACAAAAGTTGCTTTCAAAACCTGAAACTGAAAAAATCTACAAACAAAGAAAGATTGATGTAGAGCCAGTTTTCGGATATTTGAAGGCTATTTTGGGTTTCACTCGTGTTTCTCTTAGAGGGAAACCAAAAGTGAAACGTGAATTAGGGATTGCCTTAATGGCTACAAACATAAGAAAAATGGTAGCTCTTCGAGCTACCAAAAACGTTCTCAAAGTAAAAAAAAGACGAAACTCACTTTTTATCGTGAATTTCGTCTTTTTTTTGAATTTCTGAAACTTTTTGTCTCAGCCTCTTAAGTATTAAGTTTATCGTCTATTATTATCGTCTGTTGGATTGTTTATATCTGCTTCTTCACGTCTTACTTTTTCAGATACATGCTCTGTATCTTGAACTTTATTTTTCTTGATAACTATTTCTTCAGATACAACATTCTCTTTATCAACATTTACGCGTTCTTCGTGTAATGGAACACGCACTGAGTCGTCTCCTTGAGCGTTGAAGTCTTCGTCAACTTTCTCATTAACTGGTCGACGTTCAATTGTAACTTCTTCGCGTTCAACTGGTACATCAAATTCTTCTTGTTCTTCAACTACGCGTTTATCAACTGATGCCTCACCAGTTTCAACGTTCTCTTTATCTACATTTAAACGTTCTTCATGTAATTGAACAGATTCTTCATCTTTGTCATTTCGAGTACCATCATTAAATGATTGATTAGATGCATTAATGTTAGTATCTCTTTCATTTTGACTAGTTGAGAAATTAGATTCACGTGTTGTATCTACGTTTGATGCAGGTGGCTCAACACTTTCATTTGGCTTATCATAATTTAATGTTGAACGTTCTGCTTCCACATCATCATCGTGAACTCTTGAGAATGATGAATCATCATTTCTTGAAAGATCTTGTTGGTCTTTAACATTATCCGTTTCGCGATATGTGGTATTTGTTTTTTCTCTATTATTTAATGCTTCTAAATCTCTTTCGTTATCACTAGAGTATACTTTACGATTATCTTCATCGTTTACTTGTGTTTCTTGTTCATCAGACTGTTTGTTCGCATAACCAGCAGCGCCAAGTCCTGATGCACCTGCTAAGTTTGCTGAAGTGGAAGTGTCATCATTATTATCAGCAAAATTAGAATTGTCTACATCATCATGTGCAACTTCTTCTTTATCAATACTATTGCCATAGCGATTAGTGTCAGTAGATCTATCTGTTTCTGCTTCATTATCAAATGAAGGTGAATCCGTTTTTTCTGTTGTATTATGAGTTAAATCATTATTAGAAACGTCATCGCTTCGGTTAAATTCATTTTCTCTTTCAGCGTTGCCAAATTCGTTTTGATTTTGAGAAGTGTCATTATCGTTCTTAGATGAACTAGCTGCAGCGGCACCAGCAGCACCTGCTCCTAATCCTGCACCGGCAACTGTTCCTTTAGAAACGCCATTTGAATCATTGTCTTCATTTGAATTACGAGAAACATCATTATTAGAAACGTCGTCACTACGGTTGAATTCATTTTCTTTATCAGCATTGCCAAATTCATTTTGATCATGAGAAGTATCGTTATCATTCTTAGATGAACTAGCTGCAGCAGCACCAGCTCCTACGCCTGCACCAGCAGCTGTTCCTTTAGAAACGCCACTTTCTTCATTCCCTTCATTTGAAAATGGTTTTGTATTGTCATAATGTTCATTTCCTGATTGAGAACCTTTAGGGTGTTCTGAATCATAGTTTTTACTATCATCTAAATTATCATTATCAATATATAACAAGATCTTGCCGTTATTTAAATCTGCTTTGTACTCATCTAATTTCTCTTCTGGAACATGTACACTTGATAAAACTCTTTCCTCAGAACTTTCACCAGAGAATAATGCCGTAATCTTATCACTAAATGATCCTCTTGAGCTTTTAACTTTAACATCTGTGTAATCTAAAGAGTTATCTTCTAACTTATCCTCAGAGATAACTTGTAAATCACTTTCTCCTGCGCCTTCTTGCTTTAATTCATCAATACGTTGCAATAAATCACTTTCGTTATTAAACTTTTCTATTTTACCCATACTAAAACCTCCATAAATTTGTAATGTGTAAAAATCTGATAAATAGTGATTATTCTCTTGCGCTTAAAACTTAATAAATATTGTTTATATAAATACAATATAATTCACAAATACCCTTGTAGAAAGGAATCAAACAAAAATAAACCAACTTTCTAATTATTTAAACAATTCAGTTTATTTAAATACTGTTTAAATCGCGTGATTATAAGGTTTTGCCTATTGTAAAAATACTGATACTTTGTTATTATCAATGAATAATTTATTACTAAAAACTCATATAATCTGAAGGATATGGCTTTAGAAGTTTCTACCGTGTTGCCTTAAATGACACGACTATGAGTAAATGAATAACATTGGAATCAGACTATCTAAAATGGTGTGGTTTTATATTATTTTTTACTCATCTTACCTATTTTTTAGGATTAAGGTGTGTTTTTTTTAATCTAAATGAGGAGGCGAGTAGTGTGAGGACACTACAAGATAGAGTTAAAGAAGACGGTGTGGTAATCGACGAGAAGATTCTTAAAGTTGATTCATTTTTAAATCACCAAATTGATGCAAAGTTAATGTACGAAGTTGGTCAAGTCATTACTGAACACTTTAAAGATAAGAAAATTACGAAAGTACTTACTATTGAGGCTTCTGGTATCGCACCAGCAATTATGGCTTCTTTACATTTAGATGTTCCGTGTTTATTTGCTAAAAAAGCAAAACCATCTACAATGACGTCTGAGTTTTATCACACAGATATCCACTCATTTACAAAAAATACAACAAGTACAGTGGTTATTTCGAAACAATTTTTAAATGAAGATGATCACGTATTAATTATCGATGACTTTTTAGCGAACGGTGAAGCATCATTAGGTTTACATCGTTTAGTGAAAGCTGCTCATGCTACAACATCAGGAATAGGAATTGTTATTGAAAAAAGTTTCCAACCAGGTAGAGAAAAATTAGAATCTGAAGGATTAGAAGTGTTATCACTTTGCCAAGTTGCTTCTTTATTAGGAAATGAAGTCAAGTTGGTAGGCGAATAAAATGAAAAATTTTATATTAAGTATTCAACATTTACTCGCTATGTATGCCGGGGCCATAATGGTACCTATTATTGTAGGTTCTGCTCTTAAGTTCACACCAGAAGAAGTTGCATATTTAGTTTCTATTGATATCTTTATGTGTGGTGTGGCAACATTTTTACAAGTTTATAAAGGAATAGGTATTGGACTACCGGTAGTCTTGGGATGCACATTTACTGCTGTTGCACCAATGATTCTAGTTGGTAATACACATGGTATTGGTGTCTTGTATGGTTCAATATTCTTATCGGGTATTATTGTTGTCTTAATTTCTCCATTTTTCTCATATTTAGTAAAATTATTTCCACCAGTTGTTACAGGTAGTGTAGTGACAATAATCGGTATCACTTTAATGCCAGTAGCTATGAACTATTTAGCTGGAGGAGAAGGTGAGAAAAATTATGGAGATGCTAAAAATATATTCCTAGGTGTCTTCACACTAGTCATTATTTTAATTATACAACGATTATCAAAAGGGTTTATAAAATCTATTGCCATACTATTAGGTTTACTGATTGGTACGATAGTTGCTTCATTTTATGGATTATTAGATACATCAAGTTTAAGAACATCAAATTGGTTAGAGTTACCAAGACCATTTAGATTTAGTGGCTTTGAATTCGAATTTGGCACTACGATTGTTTTTGTAATTGTAGCAATTGTGAGTCTTATTGAATCAACAGGTGTGTATCACGCACTGAGTGAAATTACGAAGCAACCAATCACTAGGAAAGGTTTATCAAAAGGTTATAGAGCTGAAGGAATTGCTATAATGATTGGAGCAATATTTAATGCATTTCCATATACAGCATACTCTCAAAATGTCGGACTCGTATCATTATCGGGAGCTAAAAAGAATCAGATCATGTATATGATGGTTGCACTTTTAATTGTATGTGGATCGATACCAAAGCTTGGTGCTTTAGCAAGTATGATTCCTTTCCCTGTATTAGGTGGCGCAATGATTGCGATGTTTGGAATGGTTATGGCTTACGGCGTTAAGATGCTTGGAGGCATAGACTTTAACAAACAAAACAATTTACTCGTAATTGCTGTATCTGTAGGAATAGGTGCTGGAATTACTGCTGTACCACAAGCGCTTGAAACATTTGGAGAACAATATGCATGGTTAACTCAAAACGGTATAGTACTTGGTACTTTCTCAGCTATTATATTGAATTTGTGTTTTAATGGATTAAACAATCAACAAAACATTGAAAATGTGAAATAATAAATATGAAAATAAATAAGTGGAGGTTCTATTCATGTGGGAAAACAAATTTCAAAAAGAAGGTTTAACGTTCGATGACGTATTATTAGTACCAGCAAAATCAGAAGTATTACCGAGTGATGTAGACTTAAGCGTTTCATTATCTAAGAATATTCAGTTGAATATTCCTATTATCTCAGCTGGAATGGATACAGTTACTGAAGCTAAAATGGCGATTGCTATGGCTAGACAAGGTGGCTTAGGTGTTATTCATAAAAACATGTCTATAGAACATCAAGCAGACGAAGTGCAAAAAGTTAAACGTTCTGAAAATGGTGTTATTACAAACCCATTCTTCTTAACACCTGACGAACAAGTATATGCAGCAGAAGCATTAATGAGTAAATATCGTATTTCTGGTGTACCTATTGTTAATAACGAAGAAGATATGGAACTTGTAGGTATTATTACGAACCGTGATTTAAGATTTATCGAGAACTTCTCCATCAAAATTTCAGATGTTATGACTAAAGAAGATTTAGTGACATCTCCAGTTGGAACAACTTTAGATGAAGCTGAAGAAATTTTACAAAAATATAAAATTGAAAAACTTCCATTAGTATCTAACGAAGGTAAACTTAAAGGCTTAATTACGATTAAAGATATTGAAAAAGTAATTGAATTCCCTTATGCTGCAAAAGATAAAGAAGGACGTCTTCTTGTTGCCGCTGCATTAGGTATTGCAAAAGATACACCAATCCGTGCTCAAAAATTAGTAGAAGCGGGTGCAGATGCACTTGTTATAGATACTGCTCATGGTCATTCTAAAGGTGTATTAAATGTAGTTAAAGAAATTAGTCAATCATATCCAGAAGTAACAATCATCGCAGGTAATGTTGCAACTCAAGAAGGTACAAGAGCATTATTTGAAGCAGGAGCAGATGTAGTTAAAGTTGGTATTGGACCAGGTTCAATTTGTACAACGCGTGTTGTTGCTGGTGTTGGTGTACCTCAAATTACTGCTATTTACGATTGTGCAACTGAAGCTCGTAAACATGGTAAAGCAATTATTGCTGATGGTGGTATCAAGTTCTCAGGAGACATCGCTAAAGCATTAGCAGCTGGTGGTAACGCTGTAATGTTAGGTAGTTTACTTGCTGGTACAGAAGAAAGCCCTGGACAAACTGAAATCTTCCAAGGACGTCAATACAAAGTATATCGTGGTATGGGCTCACTTGGTGCAATGGAACAAGGTTCAAAAGACCGTTACTTCCAAGAAGACACTACAGCTAAGAAATTCGTTCCAGAAGGTATTGAAGGTAGAATCGACTTTAAAGGACCTCTACAAGATACAATCTATCAATTAACTGGCGGTATTAAGAGTGGTATGGGCTATACAGGTTCAGCTAATTTAGAAGCATTAAGAGAAGATGCTCAGTTTATTAGAATGACTGGCGCAGGACTTAAAGAATCACATCCGCATGATGTTCAAATTACTAAAGAAGCACCAAACTACTCATTTTAATTAAAGGAGAACAACAATTATGGAAATGGCTTTTGAACAAGAGTTAATTCTTGTATTGGACTTTGGTAGTCAATATAATCAATTGATTACGCGTCGTATAAGAGAGATGGGCGTCTATAGTGAATTACACGACCATGAAATCTCAATCGAAGAAATTAAAAAAATGAATCCTAAAGGTATTATCCTTTCAGGTGGACCTAATTCAGTTTATGAAGAAGGATCATTTACAGTTAATCCTGAAATTTTTGAGCTTGGCATCCCAGTATTAGGTATTTGTTATGGTATGCAGTTAATGACAAAATTATTAGGTGGATCTGTAGAAAGAGCGAATGAACGTGAATACGGTAAAGCAACGTTAAACGTTAAATCAGATGATGATTTATTCTTTAGTTTACCTAACAGTCAAACAGTTTGGATGAGTCACAGTGATAAAGTTATTGATATACCTGAGAACTTTGAAATCATTGCAGATAGCCCAAGTTGTCAAAATGCAGCAATTGAAGATAAATCAAGAAAATTATACGGTGTACAATTCCATCCAGAAGTACGTCATACTGAATTTGGTAACGACTTATTAAGAAACTTTATTCGTCGTGTATGTGAATGTACAGGTAACTGGACGATGGAAAACTTTGTTGATATTGAAGTAGAAAAAATTAGAAAACAAGTTGGAGAACGTAAAGTATTGTGTGCGATGAGTGGTGGAGTTGATTCATCAGTCGTAGCAGTATTGCTTCATAAAGCAATTGGTGATCAATTAACATGTATTTTCGTAGACCATGGACTTCTTAGAAAAGGAGAAGGCGACATGGTAATGGAAAAATTTGGTGAAGGATTTAATATGAATATCATCAGAGTAGACGCTAAAGAGCGCTTTATGAATAAATTAACAGGTGTATCAGATCCAGAGAAAAAACGTAAAATCATTGGTAATGAATTCGTATATGTATTTGATGACGAAGCATCTAAGTTAGAAGGTGTAGACTTCCTAGCTCAAGGAACGTTATATACAGATATTATCGAATCAGGAACAAAAACTGCACAAACAATTAAATCACACCATAACGTAGGTGGATTACCAGAAGATATGCAGTTCCAATTAATCGAACCAATTAATACATTATTTAAAGACGAAGTACGTGCACTAGGAATAGAATTAGGAATACCAGAACACCTTGTATGGCGTCAACCATTCCCAGGTCCAGGACTAGGTATCCGTGTGTTAGGTGAAATCACAGAAGATAAATTAGAAATCGTGAGAGAATCTGATGCAATTCTTAGAGAAGTTGTACGTGAAGAAGGTCTAGAAAGAGATATATGGCAATACTTCACAGTATTACCTGACATCCGTTCAGTAGGTGTTATGGGAGACTATCGTACATATGACTACACAGTCGGCGTACGTGCAGTAACATCAATAGACGGCATGACAAGTGACTTTGCAAGAATCGATTGGGAAGTCTTACAAAAAGTATCAAGCCGTATCGTAAATGAAGTAGATCACGTAAATAGAGTAGTCTATGACATTACATCTAAGCCCCCAAGTACAATTGAGTGGGAATAATATATAAAATTAAGACAACCCTCTAGCTGCCATAGTTAGAGGGTTGTTTTTGTGTTTGATAATATTGAAAAAAATGGAAATTTTATATAAACTTATTATATGATAAGGATTTATTTGATTGAGTATATAAAAATAAATTTGCACAAAAGTATATTAAAGGAGGCGCATTCTATTGAATAAAGTATCCGGAATTAAGAACATAGACGAATTAGAAAGTGTTATAAAAGATGATATGGAGGAAATTATTGTAGTTTCTCCAATTAATAAAAGAATAATTGAGATGGCACAATCGGAACATTTAAAAGGATATAAAAATATTGTAGATGCATTCTCCTATGGTTCTACGTCTAGTGTAAGTTGGGTCATGACAAAAATATCTAATATAGGAAAAACAAAAGAAGAAAAAAGATGGAATAATTTAGAATTAACTATTAGAGCCTACTATGATATAGAGATTGTAGATGAAAATCATACACGGATTATAAAACAAAAAGATATATATTAATGAATTATATATTTCAAATAATTTTGAAGTGCTGATAAGAGATGTGTTAAAAGCAGTTTTCAACAAAATTGCTGATAAGGGTAGTGTTAAAAGCAGATTTCAGTAAAATTGCTGATAAGGGTAGTGTTAAAAGCAGATTTCAGTAAAATTGCTGA
>NZ_JAJNIF010000028.1:0-10062 GCF_022386595.1 Mammaliicoccus sp. G-M28 | reverse complement strand
GTAGATTTTATAAATAAAGAAAAAAGAGCTAATCCGAAAATATGGATTAGCTCTTTTTATTTGAGAATGGGTATTTATGTCCCAGCCTCTTATTTTTTATTATCATCACAGTTGAATTCTACCTCTATTAATATCTTATGTTATAATATTAGAAAATATTGATTTGAGGGGTTCATAACTATGAATTTTGAAGTTGTAACATCTATCGATGATCCATTATTTAAAAAGTCTTTAGAAATGTACGAAGAAATTTTCAAAGCTGAAGTAAGAGAAGATCGTCACGTCTTTATTCACTCATTAACATCTGAACATATTAAAAAGCATTATATATTTTTAGTTGGTTTAATTGATGATACAGTTGTTAGTTTATCTACAGGACACTATGAACCTACTACCAACTCAGCTTTTATCATTTATTTAATGACACACCCTGAATACCGTAATCAACGTGTCGGTGCACAAACTCTAGAAAAAACTGAAGAAGCACTACATAAACATGCTCAGAACGTTCATGGAAGAGACGCTAACATGATTATGTTAGAATCATTTGGAGCAGATTCATACGATGATCAAAGTAAAAAAGATCTTGCCATTTTAAGAAATAATTTCTTTAGTAGACATGGTTATGAAATTCAACAAGATATACCCTATATACAACCAAATCCACAAAAATCTTTACCACCAACACCGATAGACTTATACATTAAACAATACTTACCACTTCAAAAAGATGTAATATCACCAAGTATTCGTTCATGTTATATTAATAAATATATTCATGGAAATGAAAATGATAGAGAATTTGTATATGAACTATTGGATTCAATGGAATTATAATAATTAAACAAGAATCCTAGGACATAAATTAGAATTTTTGAAAGAATGAAATAAGTTGTAGATTAAGTCGGCAGTTAATCGAAGAGTTTAGCTAAGTTGTAGATTAAGTCGACAGTTAATCGAAGAGTTCGGCTAAGTTGTAGATTAAGTCGGCAGTTAATCTAAGAGATTAGCCAAGTTGTAGATTAATTAGGGAGTTAATCGAAGAGTTCGGTCAAGTTGTAGATTAAGTCGACAGTTAATCGAAGAGATTAGCCAAGTTGTAGATTAAGTCGACAGTTAATCGAAGACATACCCAAAATCAACACCATACAACGAAAAAATTCTGGGACATAAATGATTTTCATAAAAAATAAGAGCAGAAATTCATTATTAAAATGAATTTCTGCTCTTATTAAATTTTTAGGACATTTAAGATACAACCTTATTCTATATAATATCTCTTCATTAACTCAGCTACTGTTTCATCTTTTGCACCTTCTGGATGCGTGCCACACCAAAGATTCATATAGTCTGGATTTTCTAATTTTTTAGACTGCCCTCTCATTGGTTGTGTTAATTTATTTTGAATTGGATATGAGCAGATGCTTTCTTTAAATTGTTTCATATACTTTATATAAGTATTGTTTATACCATTTGCATAACGACCACTAAAGGTATTCGTCAAAGTTATTTCTTCAGACTTTGCTTTTAAAATACTTTCTTTATGAACATTTGGCGCACCACTTTCTTTTGTAGTTAAGAATGCTGTTCCAAGTTGTACGGCTGCCGCACCTTTTTCAATATAATATTTAGCCTGTTCAGGTGTTGTAATTCCTCCTGCTACTACTAGCGGCAAATTCACTTTGTTGTAAGTTTGATTGAATAATTCTTCCAACGTTAATCGGACATAAGGGAGTTCTTGTTTAAACGAACCTCTATGACCACCCGCTTCACTTCCTTGTAATACTATTGCGTCTACACCTATATCTTCTAGAGCTTTTACTTCTTCAAAGTTGGTTCCTGTACCTATCACGATTATATGATGCTGATGTAATTTTTGAACAAGATTTTGTGAAGGTTTCCCAAAAGTAAAACTAACAATTTCTACATTTTTCTCAATAATTATGTCTATCATTTCATCAAAATTATCCTCTATTGAAACTTCATTCACTCGTTCGTAGTTTAATTTTTCTGCTATAGGTTTCAATAGATTATTCATATTATCTATTTTTTCTTGATTTATTTCAGGAAATTCTGGCACGAATAAATTTACACCAAATGGATTTTGTGTCATTTCCCTAATTTGATCAATATCTTTGGCAAGTGTTTCTGGTGTCATATAGCCTGCACCAATTTGTCCAAGCCCTCCTTCATTGCTAACAGCAGCAACTAAATTAGGTGTCGTCACTCCACCAGCCATTCCTGCTAAAAATATTGGTTTAGTTATTTGTAAACGCGACAATACTGTATTCGTTTCCATTTTCAAAACCTCCAAAATAAATTTTGAACCGTAAGCTAATTATTTTGTTTTTCCTAATAATTAGTGCATTATAATGACATCATACTAAAAGGAGAACTAAAATGACACACTCAAAACTTTCATTAACTGAAATTATAAATAAAAGAAAATCAGTTAAAGAATTCGATCCAAACTTTAAAATTCCTAGAGAAGAAATGACAGAAATGATAGAACTTGCAACTAAAGCCCCATCTTCAATTAATCTTCAACCTTGGCGCTTCGTTGTAATTGATTCTGAAGAAACGAAACAAAAATTAGACCACCTTGTACAATTCAACCAAAGACAATTACACTCTTCAAGTGCAATTATTCTTGTTCTTGCAGATTTGAAACACGCTGAATATGTAAGTGACATTTATGAGAAAAATGTTGAACTTGGTTATATGGATGAAAACTCTAAAGATTACTTCATTGAAACTATTTCTAATTTAATTAGTAGTGCTGATGAAAGTTACTTTAACGCACAAGGATTAATGGATGCTAACTTAGCTTCAATGCAATTAATGTTGATCGCTACAGACCATGGCTATGATACAAATCCAATTGGTGGATTCGATAAAACAGCTGTACTAGAAGCTTTAAACATTGATACTTCAAGATATGTTCCAGCTCACTTAATCGCAATTGGTAAAGGTGTTAAAGCACCTCATGACTCAAGTAGATTACCTGTAGAAAGCGTACTTGCTTGGAATGACGAAAGTAACGGTACTATCGGTCAATAAATAAATTTATCAAATTTTAATTAAGACACCTACTGTCAATTTAATATTTTGAGGCTGAGATAATTAATTGTCTCAGCCTCATTTTTCATATTGCATTCGACACCATTATCGTGTAAAATTCATGTCTATGAGTTTTATTTTTTTACTTAAAAGCTTTACCGCTTTAAAGTATTCATATAGTAAGGGAAGGAATTAAAATGAAAAATTTATCGCAATGGTCATCAAATATTGGCTTTATTTTAGCCAGTGCCGGTTCTGCAATTGGACTAGGTGCAGTTTGGAAGTTTCCATATATGGCTGGTACTTATGGTGGTGGCGCATTTTTATTAATATTTATTATATTTACACTGCTCGTTGGCTTACCTTTACTTTTAAGTGAGTTTGTTTTGGGACGCTATGGTAGAACATATTCAACCAATATCTTCAAAAAAGTATCTGGGAAATCATCATTTAATTTAATAGGATGGCTCGGGAATTTAACAGTATTCGTATTGTTTTCATTCTATAGTGTTATTGGTGGTTGGATTATTCTATATATTATACGTACCTTATTAGATAGCTTTGGATTAACACAATCCCATGATTACGGTAATATTTTTACTGATTACATCTCTAACCCATTATACTCGTTAGCTAGTCAATTCGCGTTTATACTCTTTACTGTCGTTATTGTAAGTAAAGGTGTCGAAAAAGGGATTGAAAAAGCATCAAAAATAATGATGCCACTGTTATTTATATCTTTTGTCATCATTATTATTAGATCAGTAACATTAGACGGTGCAGTTGAAGGTATTCAATATTTCCTACAACCAAAAATTTCAGATTTAAGCTCTGAAGGTATACTATATGCATTAGGACAATCATTCTTCGCTTTATCACTTGGTACATGTGGAATGATGACTTACGCTTCTTATTTAAATCGCAAGACCAATATCGTAAAAAGTGCTAGCGCCATTGTATGGATGAACATTGCAGTATCTATAGCAGCAGGTTTAGCAATATTCCCTGCAATATTTGCTTTCGGTTTAGAACCAAATCAAGGACCAGGATTATTGTTTATTGTTCTTCCTCAAGTATTTGATCAAATGTTTATAGGACAATTATTCTATCTGCTATTTTTAATATTATTCTTGTTTGCAGCAATTACATCTTCAATTTCATTATTAGAATTGAATATATCTAACATTACTAAAAATAATAACGATAATAGAAAAAAATGGTCATATATTATTGGTAGCTTAGTATTTGTATTCGGTATCCCTTCTGCATTATCAAACGGTGTGTTACAAAACTTCACATTTGGTGTTGGAACATTCTTTGATAATATGGATTACCTAGTCGCAAACGTATTAATGCCTATCGGTGCATTAGGTGTTACAATCTTTGTCGGACATATCTTTAATAAAGAGACAATTTTGAAAGAACTTAATATGAGTGATACTAAAAAAGGCAGAATATTCGTCAACGTTTGGTATTTCTTAGTTAAATTTGTTCTTCCAATCATTATCATCGCAGTATTTATCGGGCAATTATTATAAATTATTAAAATAGTGAGGTTGGGACAAAAATACCCATTCTCAAATAAAGAGAGCTTATCCATCATTTTCGGATTAGCTCTCTTTATTTATAAAATTTAATTAATAACCACAAAAAATGATACTGCTCATTTTGTTACAATAATCCTAACCATTAACAAGGAGCTGAAACTAATCACAAATTTTCAGATTTCATAAATAATGACATATTTCTTATTTGTATATAATACTTTCTATAATTAATACAACAAATACTTGAACTTTATCTTAATTACATGTAATGTAATAAGGGAAGTGTGACGGTTGTCTACCCACAGACAACCCTACCTATAAAACTACTGTCAAACAAAGGATGATTTATACCATGTTAACTAAAGAATTCTCAGCTAAGGTCGGTCTTAGTGAAAAGCAAGTCAGAAAAATCGTACAGCACTTAGAAGATAGAGGATATCAACTTTCTAAGACAGAATACCGTGGAAGAGAAGCAACTGACTTCCAAGAAGAAGATATTGAACTATTCCAAGAAATAGCTGAAAAGGTCAAAGAAACTAACAGTTATGATCAAGCTTTCGAAACGCTTGAACAAGAAAAAGACTTCTTACAAGTTCTAGTTAAAGACGAGCCAGCCAATCAAACACCTGAGCTACAACATTTAATCGAAGAATTAAGATTAGAAGTTCAACATATGCGTAGAGAAAGACAAATGTTAGGAGAAATGTTACAACAAGTACATATCCAACAACAAAAATTGGAACAAACGTTAGCTTTACAAGCTCCTGAACAAACTTCACAAGCTACAGAAACTAAAGTTGGAGCAAGTACAACAGAAAAGGCTAACAGTGCTGAAGAAGTAACAGCAGATAAAGCTACTAAAGAAACTGTTGATAGCAAAGAAGATACTAAATTAAACGAAGATACACCTAATACTGAACTTAAAGAACAAGAGAAACCAACTGTGGCTAAATCAGAAGATAAAGCTTCAGCTGTTAAAACTGAGCCTACAACTACTTCAGACAAGAAAGACGTAGAAAAAGAAGAAGTTAAAGTAGAAAATAAAGAAGTTACTGCTGATAAAAATCAAACTACAAATGATATTGCTAAAAAGGACATTACTAATAAAGATGTTCCTAAAGAAGATAAAGCAGAATCACCAGTTACTCAAGATGCAGTAAATAAAGAAGCTGCAACTGATACTACTAAAGAAGAAAAAGAAGAAACTACATCTACTCAAGTTGTAACTAATTTAGAAAATAATGAACAAACTGAAGAAGAACCAAAGAAAAAAGGATTCTTCCAAAGATTATTCAATATTTAATCCAATAAAAGGGAGTTTGGACATTAATGTTCAAACTCCCTTTTTGTTAAGTTTTTGTAAATTTCCACTATATAATTGTTAAATGCAACTTTACTTTGTTATATTGAAATTTATATTAACTCGTTTAATTAACATTAACAATTGGGAGTGTTTCACATTATGGAAACATTAAATTACGAAGATATTAATACTAAATCGTTATGGAAACATAACAATCAAGTTGTAAAAATTATAAAAGAAGATTTAGATTTTTACATCAAATTAAACCTTAAAGAGAACAACGATAAATTAGTTGTATTTTCAAATGGCGCTTATGACCCTGCTAAAAGTAATCCACCTGTTTTTATGAGAAGTAAATGGCATGAAGACTTTAATGCAAATTGCTTGTATATAGACGATCGAACGATTCATAACACGCAATTAAGATTAGGTTGGGGTGTAGGTACTAAAGAACGTCATTATCTAAGGGACTATTCTGAGATTGCCAAAACAATTACAGACCAACTCAATATAGAGAATAACAAAGTCGTCTATTGTGGTTCATCTGCAGGTGGATTTATGTCGATGTATCTTGCTACTTTACACAAAGAATCTACTGCAGTTGTAAATAATCCACAATGTTATGTTGATCGATATGACAAAACAAATGTCGAGAAACTATATAAAAACATATTCCCTGATTACTCAAGAGACAACATAAAAAAACAATTTGCAGTTAGAATATCTATTACAAGTCTTTTCAGAATTCAAAAGTACGTACCAAAGATTTACTATATACAGAACAGATTATGTAAGACAGATATGAATAGACACTACACGCCATTCTGTAGTTTTCTAGATAAATATAATATCAATAGTACCAATATTAAATTTATCCTCTATAACAATAAAAAAATGGGTCACAACCCTATATCTCGAGAGTCCACAGTAGATTTTGTTAATCAAGTATTAGAGGACAGAATAGCAATGTCAGGTTTTTAAGTAAAAGTCCTTAGGAATATATCCTGAGGGCTTTTTTTAGGCTTTTGAAAAGAATTTTAAAAATTAATAAAGCACTTTCATTAACTTTTATGTTACCCTATACGAGTACTGTAAAAAACTGATAAACTCTTATAGCAAAGGAACTCATTATGAAATTCACAAAAGAAGAATGGCGAAATACAAATTTTAAATTAGATATGGATACGAGTCATTTAAATTTAGAAGAAATCATCAGTCTAAATGATTACTTAACAAACTCTGAAATTAATGAAGTTTATTTGCCACTCATTAACTTTTTAACTAACAAAGTTAAATTCCATAAAGATTATTCATCGGATATAAACAACAAATTACAGAACAGAAATAATACTACACCATTTATCATCGGTATTTCAGGTGGTGTTTCTGTAGGAAAAAGTACAGTATCAAGACTGCTCTTAAACCTACTTCAAGAGTACAATACAGACTGGAAAGTCGATCTTATCACTACAGATGGTTATATTATGCCTAAACAAGAATTGATTGATAAAGATTTACTTTCTAAAAAAGGCTTCCCTGAAAGTTATGACACTAAAACATTAATCAGTCATTTAAAACAAATAAAAAACAATGAAAGAAATATACCAACTTACACATACTCTCATATCACTTATGATCGACTTAAAGATCAATATCACAACATAGATTGTCCTGACATCCTTATCATAGAAGGCGTGAACATATTCCAAGTAAGCCCACATGAAGAAGAACTTGTAAGTGATTATATCGACTACAAAATATATTTAGACACAACAATAGAAAATATGAAAAAATGGTATATCAATCGCTTCTTACTCTTGCAAGAAGAAGCCTTCCAGAAGCCAGACTCACATTTCTATAAATATCGAGACATCCCGCAAGACGAAGCCATCACGATAGCAAAAGACCTCTGGGACAATATAAACGAAGTCAATCTGATAAAAAATATTTTACCAACCAAAAACAGATCAGATCTAGTACTCTATAAAAATCACGATCACGTAATTGAGCAGTTGAAGTTTAATAAATTTTAGATGAGAAACCAACAATATCCCTCTAGCCTGAGAGCTAGAGGGTTTTGTTATATGTTATATATTATTGTTCTTTTATTCCTCTTTTTTAAAGTCTTTTCTTAAACGTTCTTTGGTCGCTTCTACACGTTTTTCTTTTGCTTTATCATCTTTATTCCGTTTCTCATACATTTCGGCGTCTTCATTCCAACGTTCTGATAATGATTTGTTTTTCTGATATGCAATTTCGTTGTCTATGCGTATACGTTCATTCATTGTTAAAGGTTTTCCCTTGCCTTCTCGTATGCCTTTAAGTGTTGACGCTCTTGTTTCTGCTCGATACTTTTCAAGTCCTGCGTCGACTTCTGCTTTTGTTCTTTTAGTCATTAAGCAACAACTCCATTTTGTTGAATTTATTTATATATACCCTTTCGAAAGCATTTTGTACCTATATAGTAACATTTACTATGTGGATTCTCCCTAATTTCAGACACAAAAAAACCCTCTAGCCTGATTGCTAGAGGGTTTTGCTATACGTTATATATTATTGTTCTTCTTTAACGTATGGTAATAAAGCCATGTGACGTGAACGTTTAATAGCTATAGTAAGCAAACGTTGGTATTTCGCTGAAGTACCAGTTACACGACGTGGTAAAATTTTACCTCTTTCTGAGATAAACTTTTTAAGTAAATCAGTATCTTTGTAGTCGATATGTGTAATACCGTTTGCTGTGAAATAACAAACTTTTTTACGACGACGACCACCTCTTCTTGGTCCACCTGCCATGATTGTGTTCCTCCCTTCTTTTTAAATTTTTTTATTTATATTCGTTTCAATCAACTATTAGAACGGCAAATCATCATCACTGATATCAATTGGTCCATTAGCATTCGCAAATGGGTTACTTGATTGTTGATTATTGTTTGACTGTTGATTTGAAGGTGCTTTTTGTCCTTGTTGTTGGTTACCACCAAAGTCTTGTCCATAATTTTGGAACTCGTTATTATTTTGGTTATATGATTGGTTATCATTACCAGATTGACGTTGATTTGCGCCTTTAGGTTCAAGGAATTGAACACTGTCACAAACAACTTCAGTTACATAAACACGACGACCTTCTTGGTTCTCGTAGCTACGAGATTGTAGACGACCTTCAACACCTGCAAGACTACCTTTAGATAAGTAATTGTTTACATTCTCTGCGGGACGTCTAAATACAACACAGTTGATAAAGTCAGCTTCTCTTTCACCTTGCTGATTCGTAAAAGTACGATTGATAGCTAAGGTAAAAGTAGCAACTTGAACGCCTGAGGGTGTTACTCTGTATTCCGGATCTTTAGTTAATCGACCGACTAATACAACACGATTAATCATTTAATCTCCCCCATATCTTAAAAGTTAAATTATTTTTCTTCTTCACGTACAACGATGTGACGAATGATATCATCAGTGATTTTCGCTAAACGATCGAATTCGCTGATTGATTCGTCATTTTCAGACTTAACTCTAACGATATTGTAGAAACCTTCAGTGAAGTCTTGGATTTCATAAGCTAAACGACGTTTACCCCAATCCTTTTCTTCGACGATTTCTGAACCGTTTGAAGCTAAGATTCCTTTAAAACGTTCAACGACAGCTTTTCTAGCTTCGTCTTCGATATTTGGACGTACTACGTACATTACTTCATATGTTCTCATCAATTTACACCTCCTTGTGGTCTATGCGGCCTAATAACTTAGTATTAAGCAAGGAATAATTTTCATTACTCACAATCAAGAATTATAGCATAGAGTATTACTTTTTACAATGTTTTTTAGTCAATACTGCAACTATTAAGTAGTGACTATATCATTTAAAATATAAATGGTTTTAACACGCCTTCTGAGTACATGCTTTTAGAGGGTCAGTAAAAGCAGAAATTCAATCAAATCGCACGAAGACTTCAGAGATATCGTGCGATTCAAGCAAAATCCAATCAAAACGCACGAAGACTTCAGAGATATCGTGCGATTCAAACGAAATCCAACCAAAACGCACGAAGACTTCAAAGTTATCGTGCGATTCAAACGAAATCCAACCAAAACGCACGAAGACTTCAAAGTTATCGTGCGATTCAAGCGAAATTCAGTCATATCGCACGAA
>NZ_JAJNIF010000027.1:0-10590 GCF_022386595.1 Mammaliicoccus sp. G-M28 | reverse complement strand
CGCACAGTCTACCTCTCTCTATAACTATAAAAAATAGCTATGAAAAAATCTATCGTCATAGATTTCTTCATAGCTAATCTTAGTATGTTTACTTTATATATAATGCTAAGCCCAACCTCTGAAACGGGTTGCTTCGGCAGTTCGTCTAACTCCTACGACATAGGCAGATAATCTCATATCTAAATGTCGACTTTGAGATATTTCATACACTTTATCAAAAGCTTCAACCATCTTTTCTTTTAATAAATCATTGACTTCTTTTTCAGTCCAATAAAGACCTTGATTGTTCTGAACCCATTCAAAGTAGGAAACAGTTACGCCACCAGCACTAGCTAATACGTCTGGAATTAATAATACACCATTCTCAGTAAGGATGCGTGTAGCTTCCTGTGTAGTAGGGCCGTTAGCAGCTTCAGCTACAATAGTTGCTTTAATATCACCGGCATTTTGAGTAGTGATTTGGTTAGCTAACGCTGCTGGTACTAAAATATCACAATCAATTTCAAATAATTCACTATTTGTAATAAGATTATCAAATAAAGGTGTGATTCTACCATGTTCTTTACGCAGTTCTAATAAATGATCAATATCTAAACCATCAGGATCATATAATGCACCGCGACTTTCAGAAATACAGACAATTTTCGCACCCTTATCATGTAGAATTTTAGCGATAAAGCTACCAGCATTACCAAATCCTTGAATGACAACACGTGAATCTTTTATGTTAATATTTTTACGTTTAGCCGCTTCTTCGATTGTAATAACAGCACCTAATGCAGTCGCTTGTTCACGTCCAAGTGAACCACCTAATGCAATCGGTTTACCTGTGATAAAGTTTGGCGCATTTACTTTATGCATCAAACTATATTCGTCCATCATCCACGACATAATTTGAGCATCCGTGTACACATCAGGTGCCGGAATGTCTTTAGAAGGTCCGACAATTTGAGATATTGCTCTGACAAAACCTCTAGATAATCGTTCAAGTTCTGTCTTGCTCATATTATGAGGGTCACATTGAATGGCCCCTTTACCACCACCATAAGGTAAATTAACGATGCCACATTTCAAAGTCATCCACATAGATAAAGCTTTGACTTCATTTTCGTCGACATCTGGATGGAAACGAACGCCACCTTTAGTCGGTCCTACTGAACTATTATGTTGAGAACGATAGCCTGTAAAAGTTTGTACTGAACCATCATCCATTTTTACTGGTATGCGAACTTTTAAGAATCTAGCAGGTTCCTTAATAAGCTCGTAAAGGCCTTCATCATAACCTAATTTATATAATGCTTCTTCAATAATATTCTGTGTTGAAGTAACAAGATTACTTTTTTCACTCATGATTGACTCTCCTTCGTATGTATAAAAACTATGTTTAAAAAAACATATTAAAACTAATCATAGTACTTATGAAAATATTTTTCAATAAAATAAACAGAATTTACTAAAAAATTCGAAAATTTTATAATTCTTATTTATATAGTAAATTTATGAGCTGTTTCAAATATAACGAGTAAAGATTTATTATAGTGTGAAACGAGGCTAGGACAAGTTAAATGTCCTAGCCTCGTTTTTGTTATAACGTACTCGCTGAAAATACCCCCTCCAACAAGTTGTTAACAATGTTATGATAAATGTAATCAATAGCATTTGTTACTTGAAAGAGGGGGTGTTTTTTTGGCTGAAATGTTCAATATTTTACTTACTGTTGTTGTACCTATCTTTCTAATGACAGGATTAGGTTATGTTCTACAAAAGCGTGTTAAGTTAGACTTGAGAACGTTAGCTAAATTGAATATTAACGTGTTCGTTCCAGGGTTTATTTTTGCGAAGTTCTACAACGCTGACTTAGCTGTTAATTTACTGTTTTCTATTGTTATCTTCTTTATTATTTACATCGTGATGTTATATATCGTTGCTTTCGCATTGGCAAAAATACAGAATTTAGATAAAGGTAAAGAGACGACATTGACGAACAGCGTGCTCTTTTTTAACTCTGGTAATTATGGTGCACCATTAAATGATATTGTTTTTAAGAGTGATCCACTAGCAATGTCAGCGCAAGTGATTGTGTTAACTTTACAAAATATCTTTACGTTTACATATGGTGTCTTTGCGATTCAATCTGTTCAATTAGGTAAACTTAAAGCACTCATTAATTATTTTAAGATGCCGATTATTTATGCGCTTTTACTAGCAATCATCTTAAACTACAATCATATTCCAATTCCTGAATTTATGTGGACAACAGTTAGTTATTTGTCTGACGCCATGATTGCAGTTGCTTTAATTCTATTAGGTGCTCAAATTGCGAACATTAAAATTAACTTCAGATGGTCGTCATCGTATATTTATATATTTGTTCGACTGATAGTTGGTCCAGCGATTGCACTTGTTATTATAAAATGCATGGGGTTGGATGGTGTTATTGCACAAACTTTATTTATTGCTTCAGCTATGCCGACATCTGTAAATAGTTCGGTTATTGCTCAAGAATATGATAATTATCCAGAATTGGCGGCAGAACTTGTCTTTATGTCTACTTTATTCAGCTCGATTTCTGTAGTTATCGTCATTTATTTATCTCATATTATTTTTTAATGTAAATTTAAATATTCTCTAAAAGTATTTCCTGAGTAATATTCACGATAAAGTCCACGACGTTGTAACTCTGGAATAATAAATTTTACAAAGTCTTCTAAACTATATGGAAGAGTAGGGGGCATTAAATTAAAGCCGTCAGCTACGCCTAATTTAAACCAACGTTCCATTTCATCTACAATTTCAACAGGTGTCCCTATTAAAGTAAGATGCCCACCGCCAGCATTGAGATAACCTAATAATGCTCTTACTGTAGGTTGGGTGTCTTCAATAATTTCTAAAATAGTTTCATATCTGCCTACTGGACCATCGAATGATTCTACTGGAGGCAATTCCGGAACGGGTTCATCTAATGACCATTTTGTACAGTCTTGTCTTACAAAAGTGCTAAGTTGTTTTATAGCATTTTCTATTGGAAGTCGTTTATCTAATTTTTCTTTTTTAAGCAAAGCTTCTTCATGCGTTTCAGCCACATAAGTTACTAATCCAGGGAATACTTTAATGTATTTATTCGGAGTGTTACTTTGCTGAATCGCGTTGTTTAATTTGGTTCTATAGGCTTTTGCTTGTTTCAAATTCCAAGAAACAGAATAGACAGCATCAGCATGTTTGACTGCTAAAGCAATTCCTTGTTTAGAAGCGCCTGCTTGCATAGCGACAGGTTTACCTTGTGGACTGCTTGGTGTCGATAAAGGTCCATTGACTTGAAAATGCTCTCCAGAATGATTAAAAGAATGAATATGTTCGTGTTTAATCAATTGATTTGTTGTTCGCGAATGTATGAAATCTTTTTTATGCCAAGAAGTGAACAATTTATCCATTAAATCAGCAAACTCATAAGCTTGTTGATACCTTCTGTCGTGTGGTGGGAGAGCAGGCATACTATGGTTTTGTGCTTCTAAGTCGGACATAGATGTAACTAAGTTCCAACCGACGCGTCCATTAGTAGCATGATCAAGCGTTAAAAGTTGTCTAGCTGCAGTATAAGGATTTGAGAAAGAACTTGATATTGTTGAAACTAATCCAATATGTTTTGTTGCTTGAGATATAGCAGTTAAATTCACAATTGGATCTAGCCAAAATGCTGGCATTTCACTGTCTGCATTAGCAGGGAACGATTGATTATCAGCAAAAAACACTGCATCTAATAATCCTTTTTCTGAAAGCTGAGCCAATGATTGATAGTATGAAATATCTCCAATTTGCTCGATATATGAATCTTCCATAAGCCATGCAGCTTGATGATGTCCACATCCATATAATAAGACACCGATGTTTAGTTGTTCATGATTGAATTTTTTCATTCATATTCTCCTTAATTCTCGTTTGAAATGCTAGTTCATCGTTAAACCACCATCAACAGTATAGTTTTGCCCTGTTATGCCGGTTGCTTTATCTGATGCTAAAAAACTAACCATATTTGCAACATCTTGTGGAGTTGTAACTTTTTTTAGAGGCGTAGACTGGGCAATTAAATCAAACACATCAGGTGTTGTAACTGAACTTGCATCGGTCGTTTTTAGTAAGCCACCAGATACTACATTTGCAGTAATACCATATTGGCCTAATTCTGCTGCAATATTGCGTGTGAAACCGATTAATCCGGCTTTTGCAGTTGTATATTCATGATATGGCACAACGGGATTTTGGAATAGGTTTGTTCCAATACTAATAACAGCTCCATGTTTTCTTTCAATAAATTGAGGCGCCACACTTTGAACGATATTAAAAGCAGCTTTTAAAGTACCATCAATTTGTTGTTGATAATCTTCCCAAGAAAGATCGATAAAAGGTTGTTGCTTAACAGGATCAAATTTAAAGTTAACGAGTGCATTATTAACAACAACATCAATTTGTCCAAAGTGTTTTGTTCCTTCTGATATTAATTGATTAACTTCTTTACGGTTTGTAACGTCTGCTTTAATAGCAATAGCACATTCATTCCCAAGTTCAGCAACAAGATGTTCAGCGGATTCTTTACTGTTGTTGTAATTGATGATAACTTGATGACCTTCATTTACTAATGTACGTGCAATTGTTGCACCTAAACCTCTACTACTTCCTGTAACTAATACTGTTCTCGTCATTTAAATCACTCCTAATCAAAATTTAAATAAAAAAATACACAACCATCTCGTAAGAAAGTTGTGTAAAATTAGAAAGCTATTTATAAAAGGGCATATTCGTCCCTACAAATTCATTTCACCAACACTTTCCTACGCTAGTATGAACTAGTTCAGGTTCGAAGGGTTTGAGTAAATACTCATCTCAGTTTAAAACACCCCTAGTGCATTTATTTAATTATTTTCAATGTATAGTTTTTAGGTAAGTATGTCAAGTTAGTCTAAGAGATGCAAGATTCATACTGAGCGCTTCAAATTATATTTCTTTCAATATATTATATATTTTATCAGTACTATCTGCATTTATTAATTGTTCTCGTGTTTCGTCGTCCATCAGCGTACGTGATAGTCTTTGTAGTAGTTTTAAGTGTGTATCACTACTGTCATTTGGTACGGCGATTAGGAAGATGATTTTTGGTTGTGTATGATCTAAACTTTCCCAATCTACACCGTTTTTATTATTGAGTACTGCTACAACTGGTTGTTTTACGACATTTGATTTAGCGTGCGGGATGGCTACATTCATACCTATTGCAGTCGTTGATTCTGACTCACGTTTAAGTACGCCTTCTTTCAAAATTTGTTCATCTTCAATATAGTTATGATGTTTTAAGTTTTGAATAAGTTTATCTATAGCTTCATCTCTAGACATGTTACGATTTTCTATTGCTATAACATTCTTATCAAATACTTCGAACGTTTCTGTATTTTCTTCTTTCTTTTCAGTGTTTGATGTTGTTTCTTCTTTATGATCATCATCTTCAGTTCCCATGAAAGAAGATGTAAGGTTACTGTCTGAATCTGCAGTATCAGTTGTGACTAATGATTTTTCTTTTTTCTTTAAAAGTAATGTTACAAGCATTGTCACGATGCTTCCGACAATAACGGCTATAAAGAACCATAATATTTTATCTATACCACCAAGTACTGCTACGATTGGTCCACCATGAGCTACTCTGTCTCCAACGCCACCTATAGATGCTATAACGGCAGCGACCATTGCGCCAACCATATTTGCTGGAATAATTCGTAATGGATCTTGGGCTGCAAATGGGATAGCACCTTCAGTAATACCGAAAAGTCCCATTGTGAATGAAGCTTTACCCATTTCAATTTCACCTTTATTAAATTTACGTTTATTAAAGAATGTTGCTAGTCCTAATCCAATTGGTGGCGTACATACTGCTACTGCAACCATACCCATAACTGAATAGTTACTTTCAGCAATTAATGCTGATCCAAATAAGAAAGCTACTTTATTTACAGGACCACCCATATCAAATGCAATCATTGCGCCAATAATAAGGGCTAAGATGACACTATTTGCACCTTGCATACCTTTTAACCATGTTGTTAATCCTTCAAAAATGCTGGCAATTGGTGCTCCAATAACAAATATAAATATGAGTCCTACTATTATTGAAGATATAATCGGAATAATTATAATTGGCATAATAGGTGCCATCGCTTTTGGAATTTTGATGTTTTTAATCCATTTTGCTATATAACCAGCTAAGAAACCAGCAACAATACCACCTAAGAAACCTGCGCCAGCTTCACTGCCATAGAAACTTCCGTCAGCGGCAATTGCACCACCAATCATACCTGGAACTAGACCAGGTTTATCGGCAATACTGACCGCAATATAACCAGCTAGTATAGGAACCATGAAACTAAATGCTAAGCTACCAATGTTTTCTATAGATTTCCAAAATGAATCTTCTGGAATTTTCAATCCTTCTGGCGTAGCATTTCCACCTAATGTTAATGCTATAGCCATTAATAAACCACCAACTACAATGAATGGAACCATGAAGGAAACACCATTCATTAAATGTTGGTATACCATTTGTAGACCACTTTTTTGATCATCATCATCAGCTTGTTTATTACCATTTTTATCATGATGTATTTTAGCGTCTTGATCAATGATGCGTTGAATAAGTAGTTGAGGATTGTGGATACCTTCTCTTACACTTTCGTTAATTAATCGTTTCCCGTCAAAGCGTGATAAATCAACTTGTCTGTCAGCAGCAATAATGATGCCGTCTGCTTCTCTAATTTCTTTTGATGTTAGTACATTTTCTGCCCCAACACCACCTTGTGTTTCTACTTTTATATCTATGCCCATTTCTTTAGCAGCTTGCTCTAATTTTTCTTGAGCCATGTATGTATGTGCTATCCCGTTTGGACAAGATGTTATAGCTAATATTTTCATAACGTCATCTCCTTCTTAAGTTCATTGTAAACGCATTCAAAAGCTAATAAAAAAGAATAATTGCCGTTAGTAGTGGCAATTATTCTTTAAATCGTTTTATGATTTTATTTTTGAATTGTTTATCATCAAGTTTTAATAAATATTCTACGTCTTGTTCACTAAGTGCAGCTATACTATGAATGATTTTTTTCATAACTTGAGCATCTCTATCAGCGATTGCTAAAAAGAAAATCAATTTTACTTTATGTTGCTTCCAAGGTACCTCTTGCCGATGTCTAAACATCAATACATGAGATTTAAGAACACGTGTAGGATCACCATGTGGTATCGCAATATTGTTTCCTATATAAGTTGAGGAGAATTTTTCGCGTTCTAAAGCACTTTCGATATAACCATTTGTTATAGCATGTTTATCTTCCAATATAATTTGAGTTTGTTCAAAAATATCTACTGTTGTAGTTTCATTTTGTTGAATAGGTTGAGATACAAATTCAATGGGTGATAAGGCATCTTTTTTTAGGATTGGGTTTTGCTTTTGATTTAAAATGGTTTGAATTTTATTTGCATCATCTT
This sequence comes from Mammaliicoccus sp. G-M28, assembly GCF_022386595.1. Lineage (NCBI taxonomy): Bacteria > Bacillati > Bacillota > Bacilli > Caryophanales > Staphylococcaceae > Mammaliicoccus > Mammaliicoccus sp. G-M28. The sequence goes on along the minus strand of NZ_JAJNIF010000027.1, from coordinate 3,066 downwards.
CAGAAAATAATGGAGAAACGTGCACGACCTCAACTGAATCAGGTACGTTTGCCATATCGATTTCATGTGTCGTAACGAGTATATCAGTATTAGAAAAATGATATTGAGGAACGTCTTCAAGTTTTAGCGTATCTGTAATGTTAATTTTGTCGTTAAGTTTTTGTATGCGTGCTTCTAATAAACTTGAAATGCCGAGACCGTAATAGCACGTAATGACAATATTGAAGTGTTCTTGTACATTTCTATCAATTGATGATTGAAAATGTAATGCTAAAAAGGCAATTTCATCCTCGCTTAAATTAAGTTGTGCATCTGACTCAAGATGATTAACAGTTTCATATAATGCATTAAAAACAAAAGGATATTGTCGTTTAATATCATCGGTAAGTGGATTGTTTATATAAATATTTTTTACAATCCTTAAATAAGTTCTACTAAAATGTGAATAAATATTTTCACGAAGTAAGTCATCATGCTCGAAATCGATGCCAACTTTCAGATTCATTTGGTGTATCAGTCTATCTATATAACTTTGGATGAAAATATGCTTAAATCCAAGATCGTATTTATCAAAATAATAACTAATAAAGAATGAAAATAACTTTGCTGTTTCATCGCTTAAATTGTATTTTAATTGTTGATTAATGTCTTGAATAATTGCCCGGGAAATGACGAGTGCTTCTTCGTTAATGTCCCATTTTTCATTTGATTCTTTAATTCTTTTGAAAATAATAATTAGGTGTACAAGTAATTGTCGTATATGCACTTTAGAAGTTTGGATACCTTGTTCATTTAAATGTTGTTCCATAATATACATGATTAGCTGACTATGTGCTTTTGGGATTTCATGAATAATAAAATCTTCTACTTTGACATCATTAGTAGAAAGCTGATTTAAATGGAGAATTGCATTTCGTATATCCATTTCATTACCTTTAATTGTTACACCTTTTCTTTTAACGAGTTTAATTGAAATATCAAAAGACTCACACCAAGATTGAATTTGTGCAATATAGTCTATAATTTCATTTTTATTTAAATTAAAATCTTGCGCTAATTGATCTAAAGTAACAGATTGTTTATACATAAGCAGTTGATAAGCTAGCTTTATCATCGTTTGCCCGTTCTTTTCAGTATATTGTATTAAAATATTTTCAATCTCATTAATGCTATATAGCTCTTTGTTTAACCTATATCCACGACCTTTAACACTTATAATGACATTTTCAATAATTTCAGTATTAATATATTTAATATCGTTTCTTACAGTTCGGTTAGAAACGATTAAATAGTCAGCTATTTCATTCCCGTTTAAATAACTTTCACTATTTAGTAGTAATAATTTAATTAACTTAACATGTCTATCTAACATATTCTTTCACCACATTCCCCAAATCATTCTATTCCGTTTCCATTATATTGTAAGCATTAAAAATATGATAAACAAGTTTGATCAGTGTTTATCGTTCTTTAAATATAAAGATATAACTAATAGAATTTTGGTAATTTTTAGAAATAATAATATAAATATTCGATTAATTCAAAATGAAAGAATTTATTAAAAATATAAATTAATATTATTATTAACTGGAAAATATTTTACATAAAATCATACAAATCGATTGTTAATTATAGTATAATTCCATTAAATGCATTTCCATAAAATGACATTAGGAGGATATATGAAGAAGACAATATTTTTATTTGCATCTTTTTTATTAATTTTTGGTTATTTTGACCAATTTATACAAGCAAAAGATGAACCAATCGAACACTCAATAAGAGTAGGTGATGGAGATAACATGTGCATGAGACCGGTAGAAGGTGATTTTTCTTTTGATATTAAAGAAGACAAAAGACCGGTGGATCTAGTAATCATTCAAGATGCTAGTGGTAGTTTTAAAGATAATATAGCAAGTGTTAAGTCTGCAGTTACACAATCCGTGCAAAAAATGGATCCTGAAGACAGAGTAATGCTCACTTCTTATCAAGGTGGTAATCAAGTTAAATATAATAATGGAAACACTGCTACAGTAGGGGGTACTCCTGTTTCCACTAAAACTTTACAAAACTTAAGTAGGAATAAAGACTTAACAACTGCTTATAATAATTTAGTTCTTGCTGGCGGGACACCAACTGCTACAGGACTTCAATATGCAATTGATCAATATAAAAGTATAAGATCTAATGAGTCAGAAGATAGAAAGACTGTATTTTTATTAATAACTGATGGAGTTGCCAATGTTCAGTTAGATGGATACGTACATAAACTAAATAATCAAACTTCTGATTATACAACTGGGGATTCATACTCATTAGAATACAATCAAGATTATAAAGGGGCACTTTCACAAGTTCAAAATTTAATGCAAACTATAAATTCATCTGATTATGAAATGTCAGTAGGATTCTGGGAAAGTATTAATCAGCTGTCTTCACCTACACAGTATTATGATAAGTATCAATCTCAAGTTTCACCGTATATTAAAAATGGATTAGCTAATAGTGCATCAAGTGAAGGTCATTTTATTGCTGAAAATGATATTAATAATTTTGCAAAAAGGTTATCAGGATTAATAGCAAATTCAATTCTTTCTGTACCTAAAACACAAGTTGAACTTAACATTAATAAGAATTTCGACTTAAAAGAATTTAGTATAACTACTGATACTGGAGAAAATATTCAATATCAAAAAGTAGGCAATAAAGTTACATTTGATTTAAAAGCTGGAAGTAATTTAAGAAATGTAAAAGTAAATTATAAATTAAAAGAACAAGAAAAAGTGACTGAAAACAACACTGTTGTTACGAGTGGATTTGTTCAATTTGGTAACGACCGACGATTATTAAAAGAAGGCACGATTAATGCTAATACATTAAATTGTGATCCTTCGACTGAAGAGCCAAGCACTGAAGAACCGAGCACAGAAGAGCCAAGCACTGAAGAACCAAGAACAGATGAACCAAGTACTGAAGAGCCAAGCACTGAAGAGCCAAGCACTGAAGAGCCAAGCACGGAAGAGCCGAGCACAGAAGAGCCAAGTACTGAAGAACCAAGTACGGAAG
>NZ_JAJNIF010000026.1:0-10953 GCF_022386595.1 Mammaliicoccus sp. G-M28 | reverse complement strand
CGTACAAAATCGTAGATTTTATAAATAAAGAAAAAAGAGCTAATCCGAAAATATGGATTAGCTCTTTTTATTTGAGAATGGGTATTTATGTCCCAGCCTCTTTTAAAATAGAATAGTTATTTGTTTAACAATTTATATATTTTATAAAAAACTGGTCTTACTGGTTTAATAAAATCTCCAACTAATTCTTCAACATGACCATTAAATCCGCTCTTAAACTTGATTACACCCACATCTTCTGCATTTTCAGTAAAATCACCTGTTATTCCGTAAAAATTATATCGATCTATATTATTATCTTTTGCAAATTTAATCATTTCCCATTGGAGTTTATACGCTCCCATAAATCTATTAAAATTCTGATTAGAACCACTAGATAAGTAATAAACTTCATGATTATTATAAATGTATAAAGCAGCAGCTAAATTTAGAACTTTTCCATTCCTTTCTTTTAATTGCTTTGCTTCCTCAATTCTCCCTTTTAAACTTGAAATTTTTTTATCATTTTCTTGCTTTCTTATTTTATTCTTTTTTGAATTAGCATTCAGTGCAAGAGTTTGTTCTATATCTTTCATTTCTATGTATAATTTTTCTTGTTCAGTATAGAGTTTTTCTATGTACTCTTCTAAGTCAATATATGCAAGCTTAATACTAGAATGATTTTTATATGTTTTTTGTAACCTTTCAAAGTAATCTTGTCCTCTAAATGAGAAACCATGTTTTTCTTCTGCCATCTTAAACAAACTGTAGAATAAACCTGTTTCTGAAATATCTAAATCTCTTATTTGAACTCCCATTTCCTCTGTCTTCTTAATATTTCTTCGCGTTTTATATTCCATGTTATTCAAAATTTCATCAAGAGTCTTATCCTTAAGGTCCAATACCGAAATCCATCTTATTTGGCTTTTATCTGAGTATCCTACACTATAACCATCATGCTTATAACCTAATTCATTTAATGTATGAAATAAAGAACTGTTATCATTAGATTTTAATATTTCCCCACTGTGATTTCTTATATTTTCAATTACATACGGATCAACTAGGACAAACAAACATTTTCTTTTCTTTAAATATTGAGTTAAATTTTCAAAGAAGAATGAAACTAACTTAATATCTGTAAAATCCATCACTGGACCCCTATGACTATAAAAATATTTAAAAACTTTTAATGATTGAGCTTCAGTTAACAGACAAGCTGCAATTACATTATTAAAGTCATCTTTAACACCAACTATATGACAATCTTTTTGTGTCTTGTCTCTGTAACTAAAATGCTCTATTGATTGAGTAAAATGAGAAAAATTCATTTGCACAAACAAATCATATTCTTTCATTTCTAAATTTACAAACTTCATGTAAAATCATCCCCTTTTTACCAAAGATTACCATAAAAAGTTATATTTGTTAATATTTGTATTTTAATAAAGTAACTTTTTTATATAAAAATATTGTAAGGGACAGAATTTCGTCAATAAGCGCATGACTTATACACTCCAAGGGTTATAACCAAACCTATTCATGGTTTTAAGATGTACGTTATAAGCAGTTTCCGGCGATATTGCTGATAAGAGGTGCAGTATAAGCAGTTCCAAGCGATATTGCTGATAAGAGGTGCAGTATAAGCAGTTTCCGGCAAAATTGCTTATAAGAGGTACAGTATAAGCAGTTCTCAGCGAAATTGCTGATAAGAAGTACAGTATAAGCAGTTTCCAGTGAAATTGCTGATAAGAGGTGCAGTATAAGCAGTTCCCAGTGAAATTGCTGATAAGAAGTACAGTATAAGCAGTTCTCAGAGATATTGCTGATAAGAGGTGCAGTATCAGCAGTTCCTAGCGAAATTGCTGATAAGAGGTACAGTATAAGCAGTTCCCAGCAAAATTGCTGATAAAAGGTGCAGTATAAGCAGTTCCTAGCGATATTGCTGATAAAAGGTGCAGTATAAGCAGTTCCTAGCGATATTGCTGATAAGAAAAGCCATAAAAATTGACCTGACAACAAAAATAGAAGCTGAGACATAAATTTGTCCCAGCTTCTTAATTTATTTCGACAACACTAATTTTATATGTGCAAGATGATGTTCTTCATGAAATGATAATTTAGCGATTTTATATGCTACTGTTGTTTCTCCGGTATCTTCGTGTAAGAATGCTCGATATAGTTGATCTTCTGTTAATTTACGACCAACTGCTACGATACGTTCGTTCATACCTTCTAACATTCTAAGTGAACATTCTATCGGTAAATCATTATCCGGTAATTTAATCCATTCTTCTTGGTCAAAAGCTACTATTGTCGGTATTCTATCATCTGTTAAAGCTATTTTTAATCGTTGATACATATTGAGTTGAGAGTCAGCTATGTGATGGACCAATTGTCTTACTGTCCAACTGCCTTCTCGATATGTCTTATTTAACTCTTCACTATCTAATCCATCTACAACTTTTCTTAACCGATTAGAGTAATTTCCAATTTCATCTAACCATTGCTGTATATGGTCCATTGTTACTTTTTCAGGTAATTCCAATTCTCCAATAGGAAATCTTGCATCCATGTTAATCACCCTTTTTAGTTATTTTAAATTCATCTTCATTATATGACATATTCTCTATTTCTTGAAATCTAAACATAGAAGCGACTAAGTGGCTGGGCAAATTTGTCCCAGAAAATCAAAAATTATTCTCTATTTCTTTTATCTTGTGTGAACATGGCTATCCTTGCTTACACTTCCTTCTACTTGTGTGAACATAGCTATCCTTGCTTACTCTTCTCCCAACTTGTGTGAATATGGCTATCCTATGAATAAGAGGCTGAGACAAATTTGTCTCAGCCTCTCCTAGTCTTCTTAATTTATTATTTTGTAATTTTAACTTTGCCGACTGTATTATCTTTACTTTTTGCTGTTACTTCAAATTTCAGACCGTGATTTGGTAATAATACGCCTGCATCTTTTTGTCCTTTGTTTGAGTAATCTTTGCTGTCGTCGAACAGTGGGTTTTTCTTAATTTTTTTATCATGTAATTCATAGCCTTCTGCATTTTTAAGTTTCATTTGAGGCTGATGGTCTAAACTGAATGCTGCATCTCTTATTTGGAATTGTGTTGTTGCAGGATCATCTGCTACACCTTTTTTCTCCCAGTTTAATGCATTTTGATCTGCATCAACAATACTAATGAAACCTTGTCCTGGATGGTTACTTACATTGTTATCAGAGAAACTCTTGTCTACATACCAAACTGTCAAACCTTTGTTATAAGACATTGTTCCGCCACCGCGTTTAATGTTTTGTAAGCCTTTATCTGGACCTGTGAAGTTTCTCCATTGTAATAAGTAATAGTTCTCGTCATATCTATTACCATCACTTTGTTCAAAGCCTTGTAATTCAAATTTAGAATCCGCTTCTGCATCATCACTTAAAATTTCTTTACCGTCATTTGATGATACTTTGATTTGGTCGATAAACCAACCTGGATTAGATTCATATTTATCAGTTACATATAAGAATCTTAGTTTTACTTTTTTACCATCGTATTTAGATAAATCGAATTTCGCATCAACATAGCCGTTAGACTTACCGTCTATACCATTACCTTGGTTTTGTCCACTTGCTGCCGGGTCATCGTTATTTGTGATACTTCCTTTAACGTTTTCCCAATTTTCACCGTCATCTGTAGATACTTGTACGTATCCGTAATCAAATCCTTGTTCGATGTCATACCAAGTTTTGAAATTTAATTCACTCGTCTTAGCTGATGTTAAATCTAAAGAAGAAGTCATAGAGTATTGAGAATCATCATCCGCTCCACTCCAGTAAGCCTTCTTACCTTGTGCTGGTTTTTGTATTAATGTAGATTTTTCAGGTAAATTAACTTTCAGAGCATCACTGTTTGTACCTTTAGTTGTTGCTTCATCAATTAATTCAGATGTTTCGCCATTAAATTCAGTTGCATCAAGCTCATTACCTGTTTGCCAGTTACCACCATGTTGTTGTTGAAGCATTTCTTTCATGTATGGATCAAATCCAGTTGGTTCAGTACCTGGAATTGCACCTGCCCAACTTCCTGAAGACATAATTGACCAGAATGATACCGGTTCGCCTTTACCTGAGTATTCCGTGTCGTACTCATCTGGTAAACCTAAATCATGTCCGTATTCATGTGAGAACACGCCTGCAGCACCATCTTCTGGTTGAACAGTATAATCAATAGCTGCTAATTTACCATCGAATTGGTCAAGACCTGAATCTGTACCAGGAATTGTGTAGGGTTCTCCTTGCTCATCGAAATCAAGAGACCATCTATGAGACCAAATTGCATCAGTACCTAATTTACCGCCGCCTGCTTCTTCACCTGGACCAGAATGTACAATCATAATGTGGTCAACGATACCATCTTTTTCATCATAAACACCGTCACCATCTATATCATCACGATCCCATTGATCATAGTCACTTAAATTAATGGTTGAATCTTTAGCAGCTTGTTCCAAAGCTTCTTTAATTAATTCTTTCGGCTTACCATCACTACCGCTATCATCTGGAACGTTACCACCATAATAACTTGCATCATGTTTTGCTTTATACCAACCATGTACTTGGCCGTCTACATCATAACTGCCACCAGATTGATTTTTATAATATTGTTTCATACTCATTAAGTTCTCATCGTTTGGACCTTTATAACCATTTTCTCCAAACACCATATCTTGAAAATGAGAAATCGGGTATTCGTCATAATACATATCCGTTTCGTCTTTCGTAATCGAACTGTTTGGATAGTCTGGAAATTCCATAGCAAGTACTAGTACTTTATCTTTACGCACTTTGCCATTATATTTTTCTTCTTGAACTTTATCTACACGCTTACCGTTATTTTGTTTCTTATACATTTCTTTTTTATTTTTTTCTAATTTACCAAGGCGCTTACCATTATTCCCCTTGTTATATCGCTTATCAAAAAGGCCTTTATTAGGTATGTATTTTTGACGATATTGTTCACCTTTGTCATCCATATATTGCTTTAATTTTTCATCCTTTTGTTCAGGTGTATTCGAAGATTCAATCACACCTTCTTTTTCCAACGTTTCAAGCAAACGATCTTCATTAGGCGCGACATTATTTGCAGATGCTTGAGAAGCAAAAGCAGGTAATGCAATCAGAGCACTCAACGAAGCAATTGATAATTTCTTTAAAAATAAACTCACTTTAGAAAATCCCCCTTTTTATCTAATATAAATATATTATATACAATTATCCATAAAATAGTAGAAAGAATTCAAAAAATTCTAAATTTTATTATTTAGTATATCAAAATAATACACCCCCTAATAATTCGATAAGCCGAATAATATAGGGGTGCTAAGTTTAGAAATGTTGTGAACAGGAGGTGGGGGTGGGGATGAGTAAATCGCAAGATATCTCTGGAGTCTTCGTGCGTTTTTACCAGATTTCACCTGAATCGCACGAAGTCTTTCTCACATCGTTATTCTACTATATACTGATGTTGCTTTAAGTCTCTTACAGCATTGTCTAATATTTTTTCTGTATGTGCTGAGATTGTATGTAAATGCAGATTATCTGTAAGGTGTGCTAACATTTGTCCTTCGAATTTTTCCATTTCACTTATAAATTTATCTAAGTCATCTTGGGTTTCAATCATGAGGTCTGCTTTTATACTGCCATAAACTGGATGATCGATTGCGACATCATTTATCATTGCGCCATTGTCTATAATGATTTGCAGTTCTTCTTCCATTTGCTCGTTATCATGTTGGCAAACGATTACGCGTTTATATGCTTTTCCTTGTGGTTCATTATTGATAACATAACCTCTGCTAGTAGAAGTTATCATGTGATTTTGTGATTTGAGTATAGATATATCTTTCACAATAATTTGTCTTGATACATCAAATTGTTGGCTAAGTTGCTTCCCACTAATTGGTTTATTTGATGTCTCAAGTAATTCCAGAATTTGTTCTCTTCGTTTAAAAGGGTTATTCATTTCACTGATCTCCTCTTACAATTGTTTTTAAGTGATCAAAACATTTATCAATATCTTCTTTTGTCGTAAATTTACTAATGGATAAACGTATATATTGATCGTATGTTTTTTTCGGTATTGAGTCTATTTTAACTTGTAAACCTCTACTTAACAACGCACCATGACCGCAAGCTGTTCCTGTAGATATACATATATTTCTATTTGATAGATATTGCATTATATATTGTCCTTCATATTTTGGAGACAACAATGCAACTATATGTGGTGCACACTCTCTGTAAACTATTTGTGTAAAGTCTAATTCTGTCAATTTCTTTATCATATATTGCTGCATAGATTTCATATGTTGTATGTTACTTGATAAAGATAATGCTTTTGTCATTGCAATAATACTTGGTGAATCTATTGTACCATTTTGTGTATACATTTCATGAAAGTAATATTCATTTAATGGCTTCACATATTCATGATTCATTAATAATCCACCTGAACCTTTAGTTCCATGAAACTTATGTCCCGAAAATGCATATGAACTAAATGATTGTACATCGGCAGTTTCTATTTTATGTACAGCTTGCACACCATCAACATGTATTGGAATATTATGATGTCTTGCAATCTCACTTAATGCCCCTACTGGCAATATGTAACCAGTCTCTGAATTCACATGTTGAGCTATGATTAGAAGAACTTCATCTGACATCATTTCTTTAGTTTTTTCTAAATCAACCTCCCCCGTACCCTCTAAAGGTAAGTCTAAAATTTCGAATTCTGTTTTGAAATTTTCCAACGCTGCATGTACTGAAGGATGTTCATATGGAGATACAAGTATCGTCCCACCATTTTGTCCTTTTAAATAACTATGTATCGCAATTTCATTTGCATGTGAACCACTTCTCGTAAAAATAACTTCTTTGTTTGTTGAAAAGTGTTGCTTAATATAGTGTTTACATTCATCCAACAGTTGTCTTGTATGCAGACCTCCAATATGTAAACTTTCACTATTATAATATGCTTCTCTTTGTGTATCTTGATAAACATCTAGTACTTCACTATCAACCATCGTAGTTGATGCGTTATCTAAATAAATCATTTATAATCCCCCACTTGTTATTTATCTTTTAATGTGTCAATATATTGTATATAAAATGATAACATATATGTAAAGTAAGGTGTAAACTTGAAAAAAGTTATAATTATTGGTTCTGGAATTGCTGCATTGTCTGCTATTCGCTCACTTAATGAACATACCGAGATTTATTGCATTACGAAAGATAAATTGAATACTCATAACAGTTCACTCGCACAAGGTGGTATTTGCTTTTCTAAATTTGAGGATGATGATGGACTTTCTCATATACAAGATACTTATAAAGCTGGTAATAAGCTCGGCGATATGACTGTTATTGAACCGATCATCCAACATAGTCATGAGATTATCCAGCAGATGATAGAAGAAGGTTTAACCTTTGATAAACAAGTCGATAAACATAATTTAGACTTTGCAATGGAAGGCGCTCATTCTAAGCCACGTATTCTACATATAGGCGGTGATCAAACTGGCGCATACATCACTAAATATTTAATCGAGCAGTTAGCATCAAAAGACTTAACGATTTATGAAGAGACTGAAGTTGTTGATTTATTAAGAGACGATTCAAACGAAATATGTGGTGTTCTTGCCCTCGATAAACATGGAAATAAGACAGAATTTTTAGCGCATGATGTCATTTTAGCAACAGGTGGTTATAGTAATCTCTACCCAACTAACTCAAATGCATCAACAACGATAAGTTCAGGTCATATTATTGCTTATCACCATCAACTTCCGTTACGACATATGGAAATGATTCAATTTCATCCAACTTTACTAGGGACTAAAAGCAATACATACGGTCTCGTTTCAGAAGCTGTGAGAGGTCATGGAGGCTTTTTAGTGAACGAGTTTGGAGAGGCATTTATGAAAAATATTCATCCTTTAGGTAGTCTAGCACCTCGAGATGTTACGAGTAGAGCCATTTTCCAACAACAAACAGAAGGTCATCAATGTTTTATAAACATAGAGCATATCGAGCATTTCTCTACACGATTTCCAACAATATACCAAAATGTCATGAGCCATTTTCCAAATGAATATCACAACCATCTTATACCTGTTACACCTGGTGCACATTACACAATGGGTGGCGTTGAAACTGATATTTATGGAAGAACGGATGAACAACATTTTTATGTAATTGGTGAGGCAAGTAACACAAACTTCCATGGTGCAAATCGTTTAGCAAGCAACTCACTTTTAGAAGGACTTGTTATGGGACACCTTTGTAGTCAAGCTATTAACCAATCTTCCATTAGAGATATTCATATGACTAATTCACAATCTTTGAGCATACCTATAATGAATACTCAAGAAGTTGAAAGAATACGTCAGTTAAGCTCTGAAGTACTAGGTATTGAACGAAATGGTCATGATATGACGCAATATTTAAATGACATCCAGCTATGTTTAAAAAACTCTACAGTTACAACTCAATGGTCGAAAGATGATTGGCAAAGATATGTTGCCATTAAGACATTAGAGATGGTTTGTCTATCAGCCTTAAATCGCAATGAATCAAGAGGTGTTCACTTTAGAACGGATTACCCAAATGTACAACAAACATTACAACATATAGATATAGAAATTTTAATGGAGGATATATTTCATGCTAAACAAGTTGAACGTACAAGAAAAACTCAAACAATTTTACCTTGAAGATAATCATTATGGTGATTTATCGTCGAGCATTTTTGATATAAATCAACAAGGAACATTAACGCTATTAAGTAAAGATGAAGGTATTTTTTGTGGAGAAATCATTCTTCAAGAAAGTTTCAAAATCATCGAAAGTGATATTCAAACTGATATTGCAGTTAAAGATGGAGATTCAGTTAAAAAAGGACAAGTACTTGCAGTGGTTAAAGGAAGTGTTACTACTTTACTCACTATGGAACGCATCACTTTAAATTTAATTCAACGTATGTCAGGTATCGCCACGTCTACCCATCAAATCGTTCAAAAAGTACAACATACTAACGTTAAAATTGTTGATACGAGAAAGACGACGCCTGGATTAGGTATGTTTGAAAAGCACGCTGTTCATGTAGGTGGGGGTTACAATCACCGTCGAACATTAAATGACGGATTAATGTTGAAAGACAATCATATTAGCTTTAGCAAATCAATTGATGATCTAGTATCAAAAGCTAAAAGACATATCGGACCTATGGATAAAATTGAAATCGAAATAGAAGATGAGCAAACATTGACTGAAGCTATTCAAGCAGATGTAAATATTATGATGTTCGACAATTGTACACCTGAATGGATTAAAGAACATATCGTTAAAGTACCGAGTCATATTCAAACAGAAGCTTCAGGTAACATTAACATAAACAATGTCGTTCAATATGCAGAAACAGGTGTTGATTACATTTCTATCGGTTCATTATTTTATGATCAACATGCATTAGATATCTCAGCAAAGGTGGTTATTTAAATGTTCAATCCTACAATAGAAAAAGCACAATCTATACCTGAAAAATACTTAAATATGACAACAGAACAACTAGAAAATAAAATTACAACCATTAAAGAAGCGCTTGGAGAGCGACTATTTATGCCGACACATCATTATCAAAAAGATGAAGTAGCACAATTCGCTGATATAATGGGAGATTCTCTTGAATTAGCACGAATTTGTAAAGAAAATACTCAAGCTCAATACTTTGTTTTTAATGGTGTGCATTTTATGGCAGAAACTGCTGATATCCTTACGAACGACAATCAAAACATCTATTTACCCGATTTATCAGCAGGCTGCTCTATGGCAGATATGGCAAATATTGATCAAGCGTTACACGGATATGATGTCTTAACGAATCGATTAGGCGATAACATACTTCCGCTTACTTACGTAAACTCAACAGCAGCTATTAAAAAATTCGTCGGCGAAAATGGCGGTTCATGTGTCACAAGTGGAAATGCAGATAGTGTGATTCAATGGGCACTAGATCAAGACAAACGCATACTGTTTCTGCCCGACCAACACTTAGGGCGCAATACCGCCTTTAAATTAGGTATTAAACTGGAAGAAATGGCCGTATGGGATCCTATTCAAAAAATATTAGAATTTGATGGTAATGATGAAGATATTAGAATTATTTTGTGGAAAGGACACTGTTCCGTTCATGAAAAGTTCTATCCAATTCATATAAAACAAGCACGTAAAAAAGACCCTAACGTCAATGTCATCGTCCATCCTGAATGTCAATTTGACATCGTACAAATGGCAGACTACGCGGGGTCTACAAAATATATTATAGATATGATAAAAAACGCACCAAAAGGCTCACATTGGGTGATTGGGACAGAGATGAATCTCGTTAATCGATTAAAAACAACATACACAGATGTTACTATAGAATCACTCAATCCACTTATGTGTTCATGTCTCACAATGAACAGAATAGACTTACCACATTTAGCATGGTGTCTAGATAAAATTCAAGACGGACATAAAGAGAACATCATCAAAGTAGATAAAGAAACTGCATATTATGCCAAGCAATCATTAGAACGCATGTTGAGTATAGTATAAACAATCCTATGACTAAGAGGTGCAGCAAAATGGAGACAGAGACAATTAATTTGTCCCTGCCTCTAATTTGCTTTTTTATTGTGGATGATTTATATAGCGCTAATGTGCTTGTTTTAGGAGTCTTACTCGTTAGAATTTCTAACGTGCTTGTTTACTATTTCTTGCTCGTTAGAATTCAACCCCCCCTCTTTTTAGTGTATTTCTATACTTTTTCGTGACTGTTTATAGCGCTAATGTGCTTGTTTTAGGAGTCTTACTCGTTAGAATTTCTAACGTGCTTGTTTACTATTTCTTGCTCGTTAGAATTCAACCCC
>NZ_JAJNIF010000025.1:0-14540 GCF_022386595.1 Mammaliicoccus sp. G-M28 | reverse complement strand
CAGAATCGTTGAGTACGTCAGAGTCCTTGAGTGAAAGTGAGTCTTTAAGTACATCAGAGTCCTTGAGTGAAAGTGAGTCTTTAAGTACATCGGAGTCATTGAGTGAGAGCGAGTTATTAAGTACCTCCGAATCATTGAGTGAGTCGACATCATTGAGTACATCCGAGTCATTGAGTGAGTCGACATCATTGAGTACATCCGAGTCATTGAGTGAGTCGACATCATTGAGTACATCCGAGTCATTGAGTGAGAGCGAATCATTAAGTACGTCCGATTCTATCAGTGAATCCGAATCAACAAGTACATCCGAGTCTAATAGTGCATCTGAGTCATTGAGTGAGTCAGAATCATTAAGCACATCCGAGTCAATGAGTGAGAGTGAATCAATAAGTACATCTGAGTCATTGAGCGAGTCAGTATCATTAAGCGAATCCGAGTCGTTGAGTGAGTCAACATCATTAAGTACATCTGAATCATTAAGTGAGAGCGAATCTCTAAGTACATCCGAGTCTATAAGTGAAAGTGAATCTTTAAGTACTTCTGAGTCTATAAGTGAGTACGAATCGTTGAGTACATCCGAGTCCTTGAGCGAAAGCGAATCATTGAGCATGTCAGAATCAATGAGTACATCAGAATCATTAAGTACTTCTGGATCAATGAGTGAATCGGAATCATTAAGTGCATCTGAGTCATTAAGTGAGTCAACATCATCAAGTACATCTGAATCAATCAGTGAATCAGAATCATTAAGTACCAGCGAGTCATTGAGTGAAAGCGAATCTTTAAGTACGTCCGAATCGATAAGTGAGTCAGAGTCATTAAGTACGTCGGGATCAATAAGTGAGTCAGAGTCATTGAGCGAGTCGACATCGTTGAGTACCAGCGAGTCATTAAGCACGTCAGAGTCTATTAGTGAAAGTGAATCAATGAGTACATCCGAGTCATTGAGTGAGTCGACATCGTTGAGCACTTCCGAGTCCTTAAGTGAGTCAGAATCGTTGAGTGCGTCTGAGTCAATTAGTGAATCCGAATCGTTAAGCACGTCAGAATCATTGAGTACATCGGAATCCTTAAGTGAGTCAGAATCATTAAGTACATCCGAGTCATTGAGCGAGTCCGAATCATTAAGTGCATCAGAGTCAGCAAGTACGTCAGAATCATTGAGTGAGTCAACATCAATAAGTACATCTGAATCAATAAGCGAATCAGAATCGTTGAGTACATCAGAATCATTAAGTGAGTCGGAATCGTTGAGTACCAGTGAGTCATTGAGTGAATCAGAATCAATGAGTACATCCGAGTCATTGAGTGAGTCTGAATCGTTAAGTGCATCGGAGTCAATGAGTGAGAGCGAATCATTGAGTACGTCCGAGTCAATGAGTGAAAGTGAGTCATTAAGTACATCCGAGTCATTAAGTGAATCAGAATCTTTGAGCACGTCTGAATCAATAAGCGAATCCGAATCATTAAGTGAGTCCGAGTCATTAAGTGAATCAGAATCTTTGAGTACGTCTGAATCAATAAGCGAATCCGAATCGTTGAGTACTTCCGAGTCCTTGAGTGAGTCCGAATCATTAAGCACATCAGAGTCATTGAGCGAATCATTGAGTACGTCCGAGTCAATGAGTGAAAGTGAGTCATTAAGTACATCTGAATCATTAAGCGAATCAGAATCGTTGAGTGCGTCTGAGTCCTTGAGTGAGAGTGAATCATTAAGTACCAGCGAGTCATTGAGTACGTCCGAATCAATGAGTACGTCTGAGTCGTTGAGTGAATCCGAATCAACAAGTACATCAGAATCGTTAAGTACGTCAGAGTCATTAAGTGAGTCAACATCATTAAGTACATCTGAATCAATCAATGAATCAGAATCATTGAGTACGTCCGAGTCCTTGAGTGAGTCAACATCATTAAGTACATCAGAATCATTGAGCGCGTCAGAATCATTGAGTGAGTCAGTATCAATAAGCGAATCAGAATCATTAAGTACCTCCGAGTCAATGAGTGAATCCGAATCATTGAGTACATCAGAGTCATTAAGTGCAGCGGAATCATTAAGTACGTCCGAGTCATTAAGTGAATCCGAATCAATGAGTACGTCGGAATCATTGAGTGAGTCGACATCGCTGAGTGCATCCGAGTCAATTAGTGAGTCAGAATCGTTAAGTACGTCAGAGTCTATTAGTGAGTCAGAATCTTTGAGTACCAGCGAGTCATTAAGCGAATCCGAATCATTGAGTACATCGGAATCCTTAAGTGAGCCCGAATCAATAAGTGAAAGCGAGTCATTAAGTACATCAGAATCCTTAAGCACGTCAGAGTCATTAAGTGAGTCGATATCTCTAATCGAGAGCGAATCAATAAATGCATCTGAATCGTCAAGCATTTCCGAGGAAATAAGAGTGTCTTTAAGTGAATCGCTAAGTACATCTGAAATGATTAATTCTAGTGAGTCAGAAAGTATTTCTGTATCACCAAATGAGAGTGAGTCTTTAAATGCAAGTGAATCTCAAGAAACTTCGGAATCTATGGGTGATTCTGAGCTATCTCAGAATAGTGATGTAGAGAACACGCTTGAAGTAAGTGATTCATATAGTTCAATTGATGATCAACATATAGGTAATGATGAAAAGGATAAACAAGCTAGTGATGACAAATTACCTGATACAGGTGAAGTGAAAGAAAACTCAGGTTTAATGAGTGGAATGTTCGCTGCTATGGGTGGAATTTTCTTATTTAGAAGTCGTCGCAAAAACAAGCGTGATAATGAGTCTTCATGATTTATTGAATTTTTTAAATGAGCTAAGGGTTTTTCTCTTAGCTTGTTTTGTGATAAATGTGTGAAAAGTGTATAATTATTACAAATGTAAAAGGAGAAGGATAGTTTATGGGAAACTATAAAGATATAGAAGAAATTAATAAGGAAATTGAAGAGGAGTTACTTCAATTTAAAGAATCTGAAGGGGAACTCAAGGAGAAGAAACAATTTTTATCTTTGAAGTTTGTAGGGACTTTTATGATTGTGAGTTTTATGTTGTTTAGTATTTTTAGAGTGTTTATTTAATGATTTTTATATGTAACGAAGGGGCTTTTTATGACAATTTATAATATTAATTATGGTATTGGTTGGGCGAGTAGTGGTGTTGAGTATGCACAATTATATAGAGCAAATATGTTAAGGAAACAAAATGAAGGCTTTAAATTTGTGTTTTTAGATTTTTTTGCTCATGAAAATTTGCAGTCTTTAACGAGCCATTTAGGATTTTTTGATGATGAAATTATTTGGCTATACCAATATTTTACTGACATTAAAATTGCACCAACTTCATATACTGTGAATGATTTGATTAAAACACTTGATATGGAGATAACACACCAAGTAGAAGAAAATAAGACGATTAAACTTTTTAATGATGTAGATAAAACGTATGTCCTTTGTTATTTGAAGGAACAAGGACAGCCATTTGTTGATAGAGCTGAATTTGTATCTAGAGGTAAATTAATTAGGAAAGACTATTATTCTTATACTAGAATTTTTTCAGAGTATTATGCACCTCATGAAAACAGAGCGAAAATATATATGAGACAATTTTACAATGAAGATGGGTCTATTGCTTATAATGAGTATATTAATGATAGTAGCGAATTATATATGTTTAAGGATAAAATCTTATATTCTAAACAAGAATTTGTAGCCTATTTTATGGAGTCACTTAGACTATCCTCCAAAGATATTGTGATTGTTGATCGTTCCAAAGGATTTGCACAATCTATAATTCAAAATAAAGGTGAATCTAAGTTGGGGATCGTTATTCATGCGGAACATTATAGTGAAAATTCAACATCAGATAAACATATTTTATGGAATAACCATTATGAATATGTATTTTCAAATTCTAAGCAAATTAATTTTTATATCGCTGCAACGGACCGACAAAAAGATTTGCTAACGAGACAATTCAGAAAATATTACAATGTTATTCCAGTAATATACACAATACCAGTTGGTAGTATTGATAACATTATTAGGCCATTGAGTAGACGTCCTAATTCAATTATTACGGCTTCGAGATTAGCTTCTGAGAAACATATAGATTGGTTGATTAAAGCAGTCGTTATTGCCAAACAAACTATATCATCGATTGAATTTGATATTTATGGTGAAGGTGGTCAAAGAAATTCATTACAAAAAATCATCAATGAAAATGACGCAAGTCACTATATATCTCTTTTAGGACACGTGGATTTAAAAGATGTGTATGCTGAATATGAGTTGTTTTTATCTGGTTCAACTAGCGAAGGGTTTGGATTAACTTTAATGGAGGCAATTGGTTCAGGATTAGGAATGATTGGCTTTGAAGTTGATTATGGTAATACAACTTTTATAAGTAATGATGAAAATGGATACTTAATACCTATAAATACAAATGAACAATCTGAACAACAAATTGTAGATAATTTAGCTAATGCCATTATTCAATTTTTCAAAAATAATCAAGCTTCATATAATCGTCATTCTTATGAGATTGCTGAAACTTTTAAAACAGAAAAAATAAGACAAAGATGGTTTAATTTAATTGAAGAGGTGCTATATGATTAATCTTTTTGAATCATTCAATACAAAAACAAAAGTTCTTTATAAAACATTCAAAAATGTTGATATGGACAATGTAACAATTGTGATTGAAGAAGATGGGTTTTTACCTTCAAATATTTTAACACCATATCAATTTTTTGCATGTAATCAAAATCAATCATCAGAGGCATTGTTTTTTAATCAAGTTAATGTTCCACAATTTTGGGAAATAGAAGGTAATAATAACTCAGCAGAAATTAAGGATATGGGTGAAACTAAAGGAAGAATTATTTATAAAAATAATTTTGGCTTTAGAATTGTTGAACGCATAGAATGGCTAAATAAATATAGCAAAACTCAAGTAATAGACTACTATAATAAGAATGGTCTAAAATATGCTCAATTAATTGTAGATGATAATCAACGTAGAATCATCAAACGTTGGTTCAATGATCAAAATCAAGAAATTATTACAGAGAATTTTATAACAAATGATATCATCTTAAAATGGCAAGAGAAAGAATATATTTTTCATTCAAAAGTACAATTTATTATTTTTTACTTAAAAGTAGCTAATATGCCTATGGACAGTTTCTTAATAAATTCTTTATCCATTCCATGTGCTGTGCTGCATGACTTGAAGGTTGAAGGTAATGATTATTTGTTTTGGCAAGAGAAAGCAAACGGTAATTTACCAGGAAATATGAAATTGATGCTCTCTAAAAAATTGCGAGGCTGCCATGTGATAGCACCGAGTAAAAATGAATTTAACAATTTAATTGAATTAGTAGATGAGGAGCATAAAAATCAAATTTTAGAATTAGGGTATGTATATGATTTTGTGAGTCAGAATCAACATTCGCATAATGTATTAACATTAACAAATTCTGATCAAATACCTAATTTAGAAGACTTAGTTAATAGTCTCCCTCAATACCAATTTCATATTGTAGCTTTAACTGAAATGTCACAAAAATTAACGAAACTAAATAGTAACGATAATGTAACGTTATTTCCGAACGCTCCAAAAGATAAAATTATTTCTTTATATAACAAATGCGATATTTATTTAGATATTAATAAAGGAAATGAAATTTTGGATGCAGTTAAAGCAGCGTTTGATTATCAATTATTAATATTAGGATATAAAGAAACGTTGCATAATGAAAATTATGTTGCTACAGAAAATCAAATTTCATTAGAAAAATATCATGATTTAGTTGAGGTCTTGAGAGAACTTGATAATAATGAATCAGTAATAAATGATAGATTAAATCGTCAATTAGAACATGCGGGATCAATAGATAAAGCAACATTTAAAGAAGGCTTTAAATAGGAATTCGACATGAATTTAAAAAAGCAGGGACGTGTACTTGTCCCTGCTTTTTATTATTCCCAACCTGTGTGATTTCTGTACTTATTAAATTCAGATACATCTAAATTTTGTTTTTCAGCAGTTTGTATAACTTGCCCTACATTTTTAAAACCTAACATTTTAAAATAATCAATAAGTTGGTTTTTAGTTAAAGCATCTGTATCCTTATTCAAAAGTGCTGCTAAATTTTGATTGGTATGGAATGGTAAGCGAGTATCATCATGTAAAGTGAGTCCATTTTGAGAATGAGTTCTCGCATCAGCATGATTCTCTTCAGTAATATTAGCTGCCCCAAAACCTAAAATAACAGTTGCTAAAGTAACAGGAATTAACTTTTTAATATTCATATAATCATCTCCAAATCGTTTGATGAGTTGATTATAATATAAAAAAATATAAAAATGAGGCAGTTAAAAGTTATTTAATATTAGTTAAGAAATAGTTAAGGATTAGGAGGTAGGTAGTAGATAAGTTACTTTACTATAAGCTTTTTTCCATCAATAATTGAATATCCCCATCATTATCTACTTCTACTTTCACGTCTTTGAAGCCGAGGCTTGTATATAATTGATAGGCAATTTGATTTGGTTTGTCTACGAGTAAAGCTATGTGTTTGATATGTGACATATGTTCAACTAAGTATGCGTCTAAGCGTTCTAAACTTTTCCTAGCATAACCTTTTCTAAGGTGACGTTCGTCGGTTGATAAAGATCTTATAAATATCGTTGATTCTGCTGGTGTCGAAAAGTAATTTGTAAACTCACAATCTTCATGTAAGACGTAGAATACAACTAAATCATTTTGGTTGGATAATCCCAGTATACAATGTCTATTAGGGTTTTGTTTTGCTAATCTTATGTTATCAAGTGGTGCATTAGTGAATTCTAATTGTGAAGAATTGATTTGAAAGTTTTCTATTTTTTCATAGTATGCGTCATCATAAGCTACTAGTTTCATATAACACCTCGTTCTCCAATTTATTGTGAAATAGCTAAATTTTAAAAATTGAGTTAATGTATTGTAACATAACAATTGAAATTCAGTGTATTTATATTACTTTCTTGTATAATGAGTGTATCTTATTTTTAGGAGCGTTTATGATGGAAACAATATATGTAGCTGGTGGTTGTTTATGGGGAGTGCAAGCTTTTTTGAAGACTTTACCAGGTGTAATAGAGACTGAAGCAGGTAGGGCAAATGGCAGTAGTAGTACAATTGAAGGTGAGTATGATGGCTATGCAGAATGTGTAAAGGTTAACTTTAATCCTGAAATTGTAACAGTTGATGATATGATGAGTTATTTATTTGAAATTATTGATCCTTATAGTGTGAACAAACAAGGTGAAGATGTAGGTTTGAAATATAGAACAGGCATTTATAGTGAGCAACCAGAACATTTAGAATCTGCTCGTCAATTTATTAAAAATCAATACGATGCAGAAAAAATTGCAGTAGAAGTTAAGATGTTGATGAATTATGTAAAAAGTGCAGAAGAACATCAAGACAGATTAGATAAATTTCCTAATGATTATTGTCATATCCCAAAAACATTAATGAATAAATATAAATAAAGCACAGTCATAAACCGATGGCTGTGCTTAGTTTTTGATTAGGAAGAGATGAGTTTTAGTTGAAGATGTAGATTAATTTATTCTATATCGAAAGAACCCCTTTGCTCAACGTGTTTATTCGTTCAGCAAAGGGGTTCTTTTGATATATTTTATTGTCCGTGATAAATGCTGAAATTGAGTGGTTTGATGTTGTTCTTAGACCATTCTTCAAATATTTTTCTTTTGTTTTTATCATTTTCAACGATTGTTATGCCACAGTCACCGCCACCTGCACCAGATGTTTTACTTGCGCCGCCATATTTTTCGCCGATTTCACATAATTTTTTTAAATGTGGTGTTTCGATGTCTATTGTAGCGAATGAATCTAAATATTGGATGACTGTGCGATTTTTTCTAATTGTTTCTTGTACGCCTTGAATATTATTTGTTTTAAAAGCTTTTATAAGTTGTTCGACAAATGTTTGCGATTGGTCAAGAAATTGTCCATATATTGTTGGGTCGGCTTTCAAGCGTTTAACTTCACTTACTAAATGGTGTGAAGAGGCTGGTGAACCTGTCCATCCGATTAGTACTTCCATATGTTCTGGTGCTTGAAGTGGTTCTATGTGTAAACCTGGCCA
Source organism: Mammaliicoccus sp. G-M28 (assembly GCF_022386595.1). Lineage (NCBI taxonomy): Bacteria > Bacillati > Bacillota > Bacilli > Caryophanales > Staphylococcaceae > Mammaliicoccus > Mammaliicoccus sp. G-M28. Next base: position 6,398 of record NZ_JAJNIF010000025.1, on the reverse strand, counting down.
GTTTTTAAATAGAACATCCAATACAGATGTTTCTTCGATTTGTTGTTTTACCCAATCGTGGTCAAATGTACTATATACTAACCAACCTGTATAAACACTAACAGCAATATCACCGCATGAGCTCAAACTTTGTAATTTCATGTTTGCGATAACGGCTAGTTTATAGATGTACAAGTTGGATAATTGCATATTGTAAAATTCATTCAACGCTTTTATAACGGATACTAATACTGCTGCGCTAGAACCCAATCCATATTTATGTCCTGATGAATCATCAAGATTACTATCTATTGTAAGATTGTAATGTCTTAAAGTGACGTTTGAGCTTTTAGCAAACTGTTCAAACACTTCAATAGCTTGTGTAATATATTTAAGTTGATCTGCTGCATCTGTATCAGAAATGATTATTTTATCTTGTTCTCTTTTAAAAGTAATCGGTTCATGATGTAAAGTCTTAGAATGGATAAATCCTGAAGTTGAATGAGTATCCTCAATAGTTGCCGTCACAAATCGGTCAACTGCGATTAATACAGATTTATATCCAGGTTCTGTAACTGCATATTCTCCAGCGATATACAGCTTTCCTGGTGCTTTGACTTGAATCATTTTATCTCTTCCTTATTCCATAATTTCAATACCTGTGTGAGTAATGTCACTCGCAATAACTTGTTCTTCATTAAAAGATTCAAGTAAAGCGTCTATTATATATTGTTGGTTGTTCTTTTCAACTAAAATTTTAACATTTGGTCCAGCATCCATTGTGAAATAGCATGGATATCCAGCTTTTCTACATTTGTGGACAATTTCCATAACTTCATAACTTTCAGGAACTAAGTAAGAAAAAGGTGGTTGTGCACCTAAGTTTGTAGAATGCATACGTAATCCATTTTCTTCTATGACTTCACCTAAATGTTTGAAGTCTTTCTGTTTAATTGCTTGCTTTACAGATGCAATATCTTCATCTACATGATCTAACCAATATTGATAGAATCGAGATGTATCGCGTGTGTGAGACATACCTGAACGGCTAGAGACTTTTTTAGATTGGTTATTAATAACGACAAATATCATAGATAAATCGTCTTCCCAACCATCTGATTCTATTGAATGTGCATATGATGTTTCATCATCGAATCCTTTTTCCCATTCAGCAAATCCGCCGAAAATACTTCTTGAAGCAGAACCGGAACCTCTTCGTGCTAATCTAGATAAATCTTTATCTGACATGTTTAAATCTAACGCTTCATTACAAGCAGCTGCTAAGGCTGCATATGCACTTGCAGAAGATGCAAGACCAGCAGCAGTAGGTACATAATTGACGCTTTCGATGTGTGCGTGTAGTGATGATTGACTACGTTCTCTAACGATATCCATAAAACGATAAATTTTCTTAGATTGTTCTTCGCTAACTTCTTGTCCATTTAATATTAAAGTATCTTTTTTATAATCAGGACTAAATGTTACTTTAGTTTCTGTATAAAATTTATCTAGTGTAACGGATAAACTATTATTCATGGGAATGATTAAGTCCTCATTGGCTTTTCCCCAATATTTAATTAAAGCAATATTTGTATGTGCACGGGCTTTGCCACTAATATTCAATCTCGTTAACCTCCTAAGTTTTCAATCCAAGTATGATGTGCACCGAATTTTTCAGCACTTGTTGCCACTTTTTCAGCTATTTCAAGGTTTTGTGCGAGTACAATCATACTACCGCCACGACCACCGCCAGTGAGTTTGCCAGCAGTTGCTCCTTGTGTTTTGCTTATTTCAAGTAATGCTTCGATATTATCATGACTGACAGTAAGCTTACGTAAATTATCTTGAGCTAGCTCAAACACATGTGCTAATTGGTTGAAATCATGACGTTCAATTGCTTCGTTTGCTTCATATACGAGATTGCCAATATGTTCGATGAATCGCATATATTGCTCATTATGATCACATAAGTTATGGACATCTTCTACTGCTTTCTTTGTAGAGCCTCTAACACCAGTGTCTATTACAACCATATATCCTTTTAATGCTAAAGGATTTAAAGTTGTTACTTTTCCTTGATGGAACCATACAGGTTTATTAGAAACAATTGTTTGAGTATCGATGCCACTCGGTTTGCCGTGAGCGATTTGTTCTGCCCAATTCGCTTCTTCTATTAATAATTCGTCGGTAAGGGGCTTATTTATATAATCATAACTTGCTCTTACAAAGGCGATAGCCATAGCAGCACTGGAACCTAATCCTCTTGAAGGGGGAAGATTCGTTTCAAAAGTAACATTTATAGAGTCTTCTATATGATGTTTTTCGACAAAGCGAGTCGTAACAGCTTTTATATGCTCAGGCGCTTGTTGTAACGGACCTTCATATACATCGCTATTAATGTATGAAGCGTCATCTTTACTAAGAGACTTAATTGTTACCTTCACTTTACCTGTTGTAAATGGAATTGCTATTGCTGGTTGTCCAAAAGTAACAGCATGCTCTCCTATTAAAATGACTTTACCATTTGCTTCCCCGTATCCTATTTGTGCCATATTTTCAATCACCTTTAATATTTCCTATTTTATTTTTGTTAAACAACACTATATTATTATAAAGCTCTGTCACCATATATTCAAAAACTTTAACTAATTAATGCATATAAATTACACTTTTAATGAAATTGATAACTATTATGTCCTTTTGCGAAGCCTTTTGCTGTAAATAACCAAGAATCGCCACCACGTTCTATATCGTTAGCACAAATGATTAATTGATTTGTACCTGGGATAAACGCAGGATGTGTAGATCTTAACATGTGACCTTGATCTCGACCTGGCATTAATATTTGTCCAATAGGGTAACCATTTTTGTTGAATACAAGAACTCTTCCTTGACCGTACATAGCGACATAAAGGTTGTCATCACTGTCTATACAACAAGAATCCGGACCTTCATGACCAGTAAAATGATAAGGAATTGATGCGCCAAATGGTTCAATCGTAACACCATCTTCTTCTAAAGAAATACGATGTAATCTATTGGCGTTTGTTTCAGTAACCCAAAGGATACGTTCATCTGTACTTAATGCAATGCCATTTGCTACAGCCATGTTTTGAATGATAGGTGTAATCGTTTGATGATCTGGTGAAACATAATAAACACCGCCAAGAGGGTTAGTAGAGTAACCTCTAAAATCAGTGAAATAGAAACCACCTTTACTATCAAATACTAAATCATCAATACAATATTCAGTATCAATGTCTGAAACAATACTTTGAGGATTATGACCGTTCGAATCAGTGGATATAACACCACCAGAATTTTTGAAATCACCTAAGTAAGACAAATATAAGCTTCCATCCTTATGTATTTTAACAGAAGCTGGGTTTGTTTTCTCAGATTTGAATACAGTATTCACTTTTTTCTCAGGTAAGTCTACTCTAAAAATGGTTCCGCCAAATACTTCACATAAAAAAAGATTATGATCTCTATCAAAACACAAGCCTTCTAATTGAATACCTTCGTCAGAAATTTTTAGCCAAGGGTCGGCAGTAACAGTTTGTATATGTTGTTCACTCTCAAGAAGCGGAACAGCACTTTTCGAGGCTTCTGTGTAATATAAAGATGGAATATCTTGATTAGTCATATTCAACTCTCCTTCAATTTATACTCTATAAAAAAGCGAGCGTGCACTTTAAAGATACGATTAAGATATATATTTAATATTATCACTTTATATCTTACATTGAAAATGAATATTATATCGTAAAAAAGTCTTATATACAGGAGATAGTGGGGGTGTATAGGATAAATACATAAATATAAGAGGAGAAAAGCTGAGTAAAATTATGATATATTGGAAGACTTTGATTAAATAGAGAGTTAATCGAAGAGATGGAGAAAGTTGTAGATTAACTCGGTAGTTAATCTAAGAGATGGCTAAAGTTGTAGATTAATTCAGTAGTTAATCGAAGAGTTGGGCTAAGTTGTAGATTAATTCCACAATTAATCTAAGACATTTCACAAATGAAAAGCAGCTTTTCCTGATTTAGAAAAAGCTGCTACGTTTTTTGAAATTATATTACTTTTGAGCGTTGTTCTAGATATGTTTGTAAATCTGGTGACAATACATAACCGACTGATCTTAAATCTGATACTTTAGATGCATTCAACAAGTTTGCTATTACGTGCATTTGTTCTATAAATTGTTTCATATGTTCTATTGTATCTTCTACTCCATACTCATCTAGATATTTAAGTACGTATCCAGATAGGCCGACTGCTTCTGCACCTAATACTAATGATTTTATAGCATCTAATGGGTTCTTAACACCGCCACTTGCTAGTACATGGATATCTGTGTTTAATAATTTAGCTTCTAGTAAACTTTGTACTGTACTTTGTCCCCATTGATTTAAGAAGGCCATGTCTTTTAATGGTCTTCTTTGGTTCTCAATATCTGCAAAGTTAGTTCCACCTCTACCGCTTATATCAACATATTGAATTCCTATATCTTTTACCTTTTTAATTGTTTCGGCGCTCATACCAAAGCCTACTTCTTTAATAATGACGGGTATATCAATGTTTTCTTGGATTTCTTGAATGTTTGTTAACCAATTTTCAAATTGAGTATCACCTTCAGGCATAATTAATTCTTGTGGTGCGTTAACATGAATTTGTAAGGCATCTGCATTTAATAATTCAATTGATTTTTTTGCTTTAGCGTATTCGATATCTGCTCCAACGTTACTAAAAATTAGGCCATCAGGATTCTCATCTCGTACAACTGTGAAGCTAGATTCAGCATTAGAATCTTTTAAAGCTGAATGTGTAGAACCGACTGCCATTGGAATATCACATGCTTTCGCAATTTGTGCTAATTCCTTATTTATTGTTGCTGCTCTTTCACTTCCACCTGTCATCGCATTGATATAAATAGGATATTTGAAAGTGAAGTGAGGGAATTGTACAGATAAGTCGATTTGATTTTTATTTATTGAAGGAATGGATTGATGAATTAACTGTACTTTATCAAAATCAGTACCTGCATATTGATAAGTATCTAAAGCTAATTGAATATGTTCATTCTTTCTTTTACTTCTTAGTGAGTCGTCCATTCATTTATCCTCCGTGCATCTAAATGTTTAATGATTTATTTTATCTCATACACATTATAGCAGTTGTCATATTGAATATAAACTAAACAATATCATTCTAGACACCGTGTAGACTGCCGTTCATATAGACTAGAAAAACAGAATTAGCTATTTGTGTTAATATAAATAGTAAATACTATAGATATATAACTTATGGAGGAGAACGTTATTAAACTTCACAAATTTACTTTAATTATGATTTGTACATTATTATTAAGTGGGTGTTCATTGCCGGGTTTAGGCGGAGCATCAGCTGACAGTGTTAAAATAACTGCGCTTGCGACAAGCGAATCTCAAATTATGGCACATATGATTCGACTACAAATTGAACATGATACAAATGGGGAAGTTAAACCGGTTATTGTAAATAATCTTGGCTCTGCAGCCATTGAACATAATGCAATTTTAAATGATGATGCTCAAATATCTGCTACAAGATATACAGGTACTGATTTAGTAGGTGCGCTTGATTCAGATCCTATTACAAATACTAAAAAAGCTGAAAAAGCAGTTAAGACAGGTTTTCAAAATAAATTTGACCAAACATTTTTTGATTCATATGGATTTGAAAATACTTTTGCTTTTACTGTAACAAAAGAAACAGCTAAAAAATATAATTTGAAAAAGGTATCAGATTTAGAAAAACATAAAGATGAACTAAGAGTTGCAAGTGACGCGACTTGGATAAAGCGTAAAGGTGACGGCTATCCAGCATTTACAAAAGCTTATGGATTTGAATTTGAACATATAAGATCAATGCAAATTGGACTCGTATATGATGCATTGAAGAATAAGAGTATCGATGCAGCACTTGGTTATACGACAGACGGAAGAATTGCTGCCTATGATTTAGTGACTTTAGAAGATGATCGTCATTTCTTCCCACCTTACGATGCAAGTCCATTAGCAACAAATGAATATTTAAAAGAAAACCCGAAATCTAAAAAATCAATCGAAAAATTACTTGATAAAGTTTCTACGAAAAAAATGCAAGAACTGAATTTTAAAGCTGATGGTGAAAAAGAAGAACCAGCTATTATTGCAGAAAAGTTCCTAAAAAAACATAATTATTTCGAATAAAATGTAAATGCAGAAGTAAGTCAGAAATCCCATCCGGTTAACTAATGCGAATCTAATGATAAGAGGCTGAGACAATAATTTGTCCCAGCCTCTTCCTACGATTAGTCAAGTACTAGTATTAAAAAATGGCATACTAAAATAGACCTTATGATTTTATTTTTTTTAATAAGGTGTTAATATATA
>NZ_JAJNIF010000024.1:0-14760 GCF_022386595.1 Mammaliicoccus sp. G-M28 | reverse complement strand
TGTATAAAAAATAAGCATATCACTTTAAAAAATCAGTTAAGTGATATGCTTATTTTTTTTGATTTAGGATTTATATTCTAAGCTCTTATGATTTATTCTGTAATTGCATTTGCCATCCAAGTTACACCATATGGATCTTGGAATGAACCGAATAATGGAGACCATTCTACTTCTGCTAATTGCATATCTATTTTACACCCAGCAGCTTCAGCCTTCTTAAATAAATCGATAACTGCTTCTCTGTCGTTTTCATCATTATAGTTAAATTGGAAACAAGCTTGTGCGCCTTCATTATCAATATCTTTATTTTGCCATGTATCACTACACAAAAATGTCTTACCTAATAACTTGAAACTCGCATTCATTGTAAAAGATTCGGGCATTTGAAATTCCTCAGGTGCATCTTTGAATATTTCATGATTACCAGGTACTCTCATAATATCTGTTGCACCTAATTTCTCTTCGTAAAACTTTAATGCTTCAACGCTATTTTTAAAATTAAAATAACTATTTACTTCCACAAGTTTTCGCCTCCTATATCTTTTATTGTTCGAGTCAATTATAACTTCTGATGTGTAATATTACAAATATTTACTTAATTAAAAGTTTCAATATCTAGAGAGCTCTTGCCATTTAATTTCATGTCTGAAAATCTATTGTTTTCATATAAGAAATGGGCAACCGATCCTATCATTGCAGCATTGTCTGTACATAGATTTAATGGTGGTACACTCAATTCAATACCAAGCTTGTTAGACTCTTTCTCTAAAGCACTTCTTAAACCTTTGTTTGCTGCAACTCCTCCAGCTACGATTAAATGCTCAACATTATATTCTTTTACTGCTGACATTGTTTTACCTACCAATACTTCAACGACACTATTTTGAAAACTCGTAGCGACATCTTCTTTAACGATTTCTTCATTTTTTTGTTTTTTATTATGCAATGTATTTATTACTGCACTTTTCAATCCACTAAAACTAAAATCATAGCTATCTTTTTCCAACCATACTCTAGGAAAATTCAAGGTATCCTTTCCTATTTGGGCCAATCTATCAACTTCTGGTCCACCTGGATAAGATAATCCTATTGTTCTTGCTACTTTATCATAAGCTTCTCCAACAGCGTCATCGCGTGTTTCACCAATAATTTCAAAATCAAGATGATTCTTCATATAAATTAGTTCAGTATGCCCTCCAGATACAATGAGTGCAATTAATGGGAATTGAAGTGGTTTAACAAGGTGATTTGCATAAATATGTCCTGCTATATGATGAACCGGTATAAGCGGTTTTTGATGGCTAAATGCTAATGCTTTAGCACTAGCCACACCTACTAATAATGCACCAATTAATCCTGGTCCTTCAGTAACTGCTATTGCATCTATATCATCCATTGTCATATTTGCGTTCGATAATGCTTCATCTATAACTTGCGTCATAACTTCAACATGTTGTCTACTAGCAACTTCTGGTACAACACCACCAAATTTTTTGTGTGTCATCATTTGGGTAACGACTTCATTGCTTATAATTTCATTACCATTTTTGATCACACTAGCTGCTGTTTCGTCACAGCTCGTTTCTATACTTAAAATAATAGATTTAGTCATTTTTTAAACTCACCCACATCACTTTAGCATCCTCTCCGTCGCCATAATAATTTTTTCTGACACCACCATAAGTAAACCCAGCTTTTTCATATACATGTCTAGCAGCTTTATTTTCAATTCTTACTTCTAAGCTCATTGTCGTACATGTGGTACTTGCGTAATTCATAACATATTCTAATAATAATTGTCCTATCCCATTACTTCGATATGATTCGTCTACAGAAATTGTAGTTATTTGTGCCTGATCAATGACTATCCAAATACCACAATAGCCAATAATTTTTTCACCCAAAGACACAACGAAATAATGTGCAAATTCATTTTTTTCTAATTCATGATAGAAAGCTTCTAAAGACCACGAGCTATTTGTAAAACTTTGATTTTCTATTTTATAAACTTCTTGGACATCTTCAATACTCATTTTTCTAATTTCTAATGCTTTGTTTGATTGTTTTTCCAATTTTGTTCCGCCTCTGATAATTTTAAATATCGTGGTTTTAATTCATGAACGTTTAATACAGGTTGATCTTTTATTTGATTCATAAGTGAAGCATTTGGTAGATTCGTTATGATTCTACCATCTAATTTATTTTTCAAAGTTGCTGTATCGTTACCTACAAATATAAAAGGTTGAGTTTGATCATTTAAATATTTTTTAAGTTCTTCAATAGAAATATAACAATCTTCCATAACTTCTATTAAATTATCGTCTTCATATTTATAAACTCCTGCAAATACATGATCTCTTCTTGCATCAAATATAGGCACAATCAAATCTGTTTTACTATTGTAAGTCATAGCTAAAGATTTTAGCGAAGAAACTTCATATAATGGGATTCCCAATGAATATGCCAATGTTTTAGCTGTAGTGATACCAATTCTTAATCCAGTGTATGAGCCAGGACCATTGGCAACTACGATTTCTGTTAACATTTCAGGTGATACATTAGCCTCATTCATAAGTGTTTCAATTACCGGCATTAATTGTAAAGAATGATTTTTCTTTATATTAGATTGATAATTTAATAAGACAGTATCTTCTTTAACCATAGATACAGCTAATGGCTGGTTTGAAGTATCAATTAATAAAGTTGTCATCATTTAACACTTCCTTTATTTGTTTATAGTGTTCACCCTTTGGAACTATTTCAAACAATCTTTTATTTTCTTCTATATACTTAATGTTAATTTCTAAATATTCTTCGGGTAAAAAATCTTTAATATATTCACTCCACTCTATGAGCGTTACAGCATCAGAAGTAAAATACTCATCAAATCCTAAGTCTTCATCACTATTTTCTAATCTGTAGCAATCCATATGATGAAAAGGTAATCTTCCTTTATACGATTTTATAATATTAAAGGTAGGTGAATTAATATTTCTCTTAACGCCTAATGCCTTACCAAAATATTGGCTAAACGTTGTCTTTCCAGCTCCTAAATCGCCATTTAATAAAATAACATCGTTCTCAGTTACGACTTGAGCAAGTTTTTCAGCTATTTTTTTCGTCTTTTCTAATGATTCAACTTGAATAAACATTATTTGGCACCTACTTTTACTTTACTTAAACTAACTGAATTATTATAACAAATATTTAATTAATTGGGTAATGAACGGTTCACATCTAACTAAAGCGCTTACATTATCTAAATTTTTAGAATAATCTAAATCTTCTGTTGACATGTGCTCAAATATGCGTTAAATTTAGAACATAAATTTTTTAACTATTCAAAAATCTTAATCAAAAATATAGTTCACATTTGAGAAGAAAGGACGAGTTGTAATGAGATATAATATGACAGCAAACAAACCGACAATCGAATACAGCATATTAGTAATTTTATTACGCTCAGAAGGACTCGAACAACAGTAAGTATCAATTTACTGTCAGGTTTAAGTCCTATTTCTACTTGAATGGGACTGAAAGCAGCGTCCCATATATAATTGGGGCGTTGCTTTTTTATTTTTCTAGAGGAGTGTAATTATGAGAAGTGACATGATCAAAAAAGGTGACCAACAAGCACCTGCAAGAAGCTTATTACATGCAACAGGACAAATTAAAGATCCTACAGATATGAATAAACCATTCATTGCGATTTGTAACTCCTATATTGATATTGTCCCAGGACATGTTCATTTAAGAGAATTAGCTGATGTAGCTAAAGAAGCTATTAGAGAAGCAGGTGGTATACCATTCGAATTTAATACGATTGGTGTCGATGACGGAATTGCAATGGGACACATTGGAATGCGCTACTCATTACCAAGTAGAGAAGTAATTGCTGACGCAGCAGAAACAGTAATCAATGCTCACTGGTTTGATGGTGTATTCTACATGCCAAACTGTGACAAGATTACACCAGGTATGCTTTTAGCATCTGTTAGAACAAATGTACCTGCTATCTTTTGTTCAGGCGGTCCAATGAAAGCTGGATTATCATCAACTGGTAAAGCTTTAACATTATCATCAATGTTTGAAGCAGTTGGTTCTTTCAAAGGTGGATCAATGTCAAAAGAAGAATTTTTAGACATGGAACAGAATGCATGCCCTACTTGTGGTTCATGTGCAGGCATGTTCACAGCAAATTCAATGAACTGTTTAATGGAAGTACTAGGACTTGCATTACCTTATAACGGTACAGCTATTGCAGTCGGAGAAGAAAGAAGAGAGTTAATTCGTGAAGCAGCATTTAAACTTATGGATTTAGTTAAGAATGATATCAAACCTAAAGACATTGTTACTAAAGACGCAATCGATGACGCATTTGCTTTAGATATGGCAATGGGAGGTTCTACTAATACAGTACTTCATACATTAGCTTTAGCAAATGAGGCTGGTATTGAATACGATTTAAATCGCGTTAACGAAATTGCTAAACGTACACCTTACCTATCTAAAATTGCACCAAGTTCATCATATTCTATGCACGATGTTCATGAAGCTGGTGGTGTTCCAGCAATTATCGGTGAATTATTGAAAATGGATAATGTACTACACCCAGATAGAGTAACGGTCACAGGTAACACTTTAAGAGAAAATAATGAAAATAAAGAAATAAAAAATACTGATGTTATTCACACGAGAGATAATGCATTTTCTGAAACTGGTGGCTTATCAATGCTATTTGGGAACATTGCTCCCGATGGCGCAGCTATAAAAGTTGGTGGTGTCGATCCATCAATCAATAAATTTGTCGGTAAAGCAATTTGCTTTAGCTCACATGATGAAGCAGTAGAAGCGATTGATAACCATACAGTACGAGAAGGTCACGTAGTTGTCATTCGATATGAAGGACCTAAAGGTGGACCTGGAATGCCTGAGATGTTAGCCCCTACTTCATCTATCGTTGGTAGAGGATTAGGTAAAGATGTGGCATTAATAACTGACGGTAGATTCTCAGGTGCAACTAGAGGTGTTGCTGTAGGTCATATTTCACCTGAAGCTGCCGCTGGAGGACCTATTGGATTGATTGAAGACGGAGATGAAATTGTAATTGATTTAATCAACCGAACATTAGATGTAAGTGTTTCTGAAGCTGAGTTACACGCTAGAAAACAAAACATCGAACCATTTAAAGCGAAAGTTAAAACTGGTTATCTTGCAAGATATACTGCGCTTGTTACAAGTGCAAATACAGGTGGCATCTTGAAAGTACCAGACGAACTAATTTAAGGAGTGATTTGCATGGCACTAACTACTAAATCATACAAAGAACCAGATGAAGCAACTAAAGAAAAGACAATAACATACACGGGTGCTGAACTACTCGTACAATCATTTATTGACCAAAAAGTTGATTACATTTTTGGATATCCTGGTGGTGCAGTCTTACCTTTATATGATGCTTTCTATGAAGGTAAAGTGCCTCACATTTTAACGAGACACGAACAAGGAGCTGTTCACGCTGCAGAAGGTTATGCAAGAGTAACAGGTAAACCTGGCGTAGTTGTTGTTACAAGCGGTCCAGGAGCAACAAATACTATTACAGGAATTGCTGATGCTATGAGTGATTCAATTCCACTCATTGTCATCACTGGTCAAGTTCATCGTCCTGGAATTGGTAAAGATGCCTTCCAAGAAGCTGATTTACTTTCAATGACAACACCTATTACGAAACATAATTATCAAGTAACAGATGTAAAAGATATTCCAAAGATTATAGATGAAGCTTTCCATATCGCTTCAACTGGACGTAAAGGACCTGTCGTAATTGATTTTCCTAAAGATATCGGTGTTCTTGAAACTGTTGAAGTTGCACCAAGAGAACTTGATTTACCAGGTTATCATATTGACCTAAATCCTGAAGAAAAAGAAATTGACCAGTTTATTCAAATGATACGCCAAGCAGAAAAGCCACTTATTTTAGCTGGTGCAGGTGTTAACCATGCCGAAGCTTCAAATGAACTTACAGCTTTTGCGAATAAATACAAAATTCCTGTCGTTAATACTTTGTTAGGTTTAGGCTCTATCCCCTACTCTGATCCTTTATTTTTAGGTATGGGAGGTATGCATGGTTCATACGCTAGTAATATGGCACTAACAGAATGTGATTTGTTGATTAATTTTGGCAGCAGATTTGATGATCGTCTAGCAAGTAGCCCAGACGATTTTGCTAAAGATGCAAAAGTTATCCATGTCGATATTGATCCATGTGAAATCAACAAAATAATTCCAACTGATTTAGGTATTATTGCTGATGCAAAACTCACTCTTGAATCTCTATTAGAATATGAAACTCATGACCTTATTCACCATGATTGGTACGAACATTGTCTATCAAACAAAGCAACATACCCATTTAAATACGACAAACCCACTGATGACTTTGTTAAACCACAACAAGCAATTGAGTATATTGGTAAAATCACTAACGGTGATGCACTTGTCGCTACAGATGTAGGACAACACCAAATGTGGGTTGCACAATATTACCCGTTCAAGACACACGGTCAAATCATCACAAGTGGTGGTCTTGGAACTATGGGCTTTGGCATTCCAGCTGCAATGGGTGCAAAGTTTGCATATCCAGATAAAACTGTAGTTGCAGTTGTTGGTGACGGTGGTTTCCAAATGACAAATCAGGAAATGGCGATTCTTAATGAATTCAACAACGATATTAAAATCGTATTAATTAATAATGGTGCACTAGGGATGGTTAAACAATGGCAAGATAAGTTTTATAGCCAACGCTTTTCTCATTCAGTATTTTCAGGACAACCAGACTTTATGAAACTTTCAGAAAGCTACGGTGTTAAAAGTTTCATGATCGATTCTAATGAGAAATTGGAATCAACAATTGATGAAGCATTTGCACATAAAGGACCTGCCCTAATCGAAATTAGAATTTCCCCTTCTGAACCAGTACTTCCTATGGTTCCAAGTGGACAACCAAATTACAAGATGGAGGGCGTGGAATAATGAAAAGAACAATTAAGACTCAAGTACTCGATAGAGCGGGTACCCTCAACCGACTTACAAGTATTTTTGTAAGGAGACAATACAACATTGTTTCACTTTCAGCAACGCCAACTGAAACTGAGGGCATTACGAATATAACATTTATCATAGATGTTTCAGATGAAAGCAGTACAGAAACAATTATTAAGCAACTAGAAAAACAAGTAAACGTAATATCTGCACTAGACATTACAGAAACGAATCTATTCAATAGAGAGCTCATATTAATTAAGCTAGGTCACCCTACTGATTATAAGTCTTTCGAAAAATTGATTCAGCCCTATGAAAATCAACTTACTATTTTAAAAGATGTTGAAGACCATATTTATTTACAAGCATTTGGAACCCATCAAACAATAGAAAATCTATTGGATGATTTAAAAATATATCCAGTGACACAAGTGTCACGAACAGGTTCAGCAGGATTACTATAAAACTAAACAATTTAATGGAGGCATTTATTATGACTAAAGTATTTTATGACAACACGGTAACAGAAGACGCATTACAAGGTAAAAAAATTGCAGTTATTGGGTATGGTTCACAAGGACATGCACATTCACAAAACTTAAAAGATAATGGCTATGACGTTGTTATCGGTATTCGTCCAGGTAAATCATTTGATCAAGCTAAAGAAGATGGCTTCGAAGTTTATCCAGTAGAAGAAGCAGTTAAGCAATCTGACGTTGTAATGATCCTATTACCAGATGAAATTCAAGGACAAGTATATAAAGAAGAAATCGAACCTAACTTAGATGAAGGAAATGCTTTAGTATTTGCTCATGGATTTAATATTCATTTTAAAGTCATTCAACCACCAGAAAACGTTGATGTGTTCTTAGTAGCACCTAAAGGACCTGGTCATTTAGTAAGACGTACATTCGCTGAAGGTAGCGCTGTACCAGCTCTTTACGCTGTATATCAAGATGCGTCTGGCAAAGCAACACAATTAGCATTAAGCTACGCAAAAGGTATCGGTGCAACTAGAGCCGGTGTAATTGGTACAAGCTTTGAAGAAGAAACTGAAACAGATTTATTCGGTGAACAAGCAGTACTTTGTGGTGGTGTAACTAAACTTATCCAATCAGGGTTTGAAACTTTAGTTGAAGCAGGTTACCAACCAGAAATCGCATATTTCGAAGTATTACATGAAATGAAACTAATCGTTGATTTAATGTATGAAGGTGGAATGGAAAACATGCGTTATTCTATTTCAAATACTGCAGAATTTGGTGACTATGTATCAGGTGAACGCGTTATCACACCAGATGTTAAAGACAATATGAAAGCAGTTCTAAAAGATATCCAAACTGGTGCGTTTAGTGATCGCTTCATTAAAGATAACGAAAACGGCTTTGAAGAATTCTTGAGAATGCGTAAAGAACAACAAGGACATCAAATTGAATCAGTTGGTAGAGATTTACGTGACATGATGCCATTCGTTAAAGCTAAAAGTATTCAATCTAAATAAATGTATTAGAACTTAAGGAGAGGATTATTATGTCAGATCATATTCAAATATTCGATACAACACTTAGAGACGGAGAACAGACACCAGGAGTAAACTTTTCATTCGATGAACGTCTCAAAATTGCTATACAACTAGAAAAATGGGGAGTCGATGTAATAGAAGCAGGCTTCCCCGCTTCTAGTGAAGGCAGTTTTAAATCAGTAGAAAGTATTTCAAAGGCATTAACAACTACTGCAGTTTGTGGCTTAGCTAGATGTAAAAAATCAGATATTGATGCTGTTCATGAATCTACAAAAGAAGCACAACATAGACAAATTCATATCTTTTTAGCTACTAGCCCTATTCATTTAGAATACAAATTAAAAATGACTGAAGAACAAGTTTTATCTTCGATTACAGAAAATGTTACTTATGCAAAAACATTATTTGAAAAAGTACAATTTTCACCTGAAGATGCAACTAGAACACCTTTACCATTTTTAATTAAAGCAGTTCAAGCGGCTGTTGATGCAGGTGCAAATATTATCAATATTCCTGATACTGTTGGTTATTCGTATCCTTCAGAATATGGTCAACTCTTTAAGACTCTCATTGAAACAGTTAAAAGTGATCACGAAGTAATTTATAGCTCTCATTGTCATGATGACCTAGGACTAGCAGTAGCAAATGGACTTGCTGCTTTTGAAAACGGTGCTCGTAGAGTTGAAGGTGCAATTAATGGTATTGGTGAACGTGCAGGTAATACAGCACTTGAAGAAATAGCGCTTGCGCTACATGTTAGACAAGACCATTTTAATCTATCAACAAATATAGACTTATCTGAAACTAAAAATACGAGTGACATAGTAAGTAGATTTTCTGGCCTTCGAGTCCCAAGAAATAAAGCAATTGTCGGACAAAATGCATTTAGCCATGAATCAGGTATACATCAAGATGGCATTCTAAAAAATCCTGAAACGTATGAAATTATGACACCTCAATTAGTTGGTGTTGTTAAAAATTCACTACCTTTAGGAAAACTATCTGGAAAACATGCATTTAGCGAAAAACTTATTGAACTTGGTTATGATTTATCTCCTGATGAACAAGTAGAAGTATTTAAACAATTCAAGTCTGTCGCAGATAAGAAAAAACAAGTTACAGATCGTGACATTCACGCTATTTTACAAGGTAGTGAACATGAAGAGAATGCATACTATAAAGTGAATGCATTACAACTACAATTTGTGTCTAATGGCTTACAAAGTTCTGTAGTCGTTATAGAAGATAAAGAAGGTAATACTTATCAAGACTCTTCTATTGGTTCAGGTTCTATCACTTCAATTTATAATGCAATAGATAGAATATTTGATTATTCACCTAAATTACAACAATACCGAATTGACTCTATTACGGAAGGTACAGATGCACAAGCTGAAGTACACGTACAAGTACAATTTGAAGATGAAGTATTTACTGGTATAGGTATTGATTATGATATCTTATACGCATCTTGCAAAGCGTATGTAGAAGCGCACGCAAAATTCAGTAAAAACACAGTGAAAGAAGGCGTAAAGTCATGACATACAAAATCACTGCCCTACCCGGTGATGGTATCGGCCCAGAGATTTTAGAAGGTAGTATTGAAATATTAGAAGCACTTGCAAAAAAGTTTGAATTTGAATACGACTTAGTTACGAAAAATTTTGGAGGTATCGCCATAGATAAACATGGCGAACCTTTACCTCCTGAAACTTTAGAAGCATGTCAAAACAGTGATGCAATACTGTTAGGCGCTGTAGGTGGCCCTAAATGGACAAATCCTAAGAATAGACCAGAGCATGGTTTATTAGGTATTAGAAAATCACTAAAATTATTTGCTAATATTAGACCTACTATAGTTACTGAAGCTACTGCTCACCTTTCCCCACTAAAAGAATCATTAGTTAAAGATACTGATTTTATAATCGTTCGAGAATTAACTGGTGGCCTTTATTTTGGTGAACCAAAGTATTTCAATGAAAATCAAGCAGTAGATACATTGACTTATACTACAGAAGAAATAACAAGAATAGCTCACATAGCTTTTAAATTAGCTTTAAAAAGAAAGAATGTTGTAACGTCTGTTGATAAAGAAAATGTTTTAAGTTCTTCAAAATTATGGAGACAAACTTTAGAACAAGTTTCTAAAGAATATCCTGATGTAACGCTAAATCATTTATTAGTTGATGCATGTAGCATGCACCTTATAACTAATCCCAAGCAATTTGACGTTATTGTAACTGAGAATTTATTTGGTGATATCCTAAGTGATGAAGCTTCAGTAATTCCAGGTTCATTAGGCTTATCGCCTTCTGCTAGTTTTGGTGAAAGTGGCCCAAGTTTATATGAGCCAATACATGGATCTGCCCCAGATATTGCAGGTCAAAATAAAGCAAATCCTAGTGGTATGTTACTCTCACTAGCAATGTGTATTCGTGAAAGTCTACATCAACCAGAATGCGCACAACATTTAGAAAATATAGTTTTTAATACAATTAATGAAGGTATTGCCACAAAAGATTTAGGTGGTAGCTACAGCACATCTGAAGTCTTCGAAGCAATTAAAAAATCAATTTAAGAGGAGGAAAACGACATGTCACAAACATTATTTGATAAAGTATGGAATCGACATATAGTAGCTGGTAAAGAAGGTGAACCCCAATTATTATACATCGACTTGCACCTAATACATGAAGTTACATCTCCTCAAGCATTCGAAGGATTAAGATTGCAAAACAGAAAATTGAGACGACCTGATCGAACTTTTGGAACTTTAGATCATAATGTTCCTACTGTTGATATATTCAATATTAGAGATGAAATTGCTAATAAACAAATTAATGCCTTACAAAAAAATTGTGAAGCATTTGGTGTAAAGTTATTTGATATGGGTTCAGACGAACAAGGTATAGTACATATGGTTGGTCCAGAAACAGGTTTAACACAGCCAGGTAAAACAATCGTATGTGGAGATTCACATACTGCTACTCATGGTGCATTTGGTGCTATTGCATTTGGAATAGGTACTAGTGAAGTTGAACATGTTTTTGCAACTCAAACATTATGGCAAACTAAACCTAAAAACTTAAAAATTCAAGTAGATGGTACCCTACCTACTGGTGTATATGCAAAAGATATCATCTTATATTTGATTAACCAATATGGAGTTGATTTTGGTAGTGGATACGCTTTAGAATTCGCAGGTGAAGCTATTTCCAATATGTCAATGGACGAGCGAATGACTATTTGTAATATGGCCATTGAAGCTGGTGCTAAGTATGGAATGATGAAGCCAGATGAAACAACTTTTGAATATGTTAAAGGTCGTGAATATCAACCTGAAAACTTTGAAGAAAAAGTAGAAGATTGGAAAACGCTTTATTCTGATGAAGATGCTACTTATGATAAAATCATCACAGTTGATGTAAATGATTTAGAACCACAAGTTACATGGGGAACTAGTCCAGAAATGGGCGTAAGTTTCAGTACACCATTCCCAGAAATCAATGATATTAATGATGAAAGAGCGTATAACTATATGGGGCTTAAACCTGGTCAAACCGCACGAGATATTCCTCTAGGTTATGTATTCCTTGGTTCTTGTACAAATGCTAGACTTTCAGATTTAATTGAAGCGAGTAAAATAGTAGATGGACACCAAGTTCATCAAGATATTACAGCTATAGTCGTACCAGGTTCACGAAGCGTTAAACTACAAGCTGAGGCACTAGGATTAGATAAGATTTTCAAAGATGCAGGCTTTGATTGGCGAGAACCAGGATGTTCAATGTGTCTAGGTATGAATCCCGATCAAGTACCAAATGGGG
Organism: Mammaliicoccus sp. G-M28; assembly: GCF_022386595.1. Classification (NCBI taxonomy): domain Bacteria; kingdom Bacillati; phylum Bacillota; class Bacilli; order Caryophanales; family Staphylococcaceae; genus Mammaliicoccus; species Mammaliicoccus sp. G-M28. Next base: position 2,370 of record NZ_JAJNIF010000024.1, on the reverse strand, counting down.
TACATTGTGCCTCAACGAGTAACCGTAACTTTGAAGGACGACAAGGTAAAGGTGCAAGAACACATCTCGTATCGCCAGCTATGGCTGCTGCGGCTGCTATAAATGGAAGATTTGTAGATACTAGAAAGGTGGTCATTTAAATGGAACCTATTAACATCTTTAATGGGAAAACAGTTCCCCTATTGAATGATAATATTGATACGGATCAAATTATCCCTAAAGTCTTTTTAAAAAGAATAACTAAAACAGGATTTGGCCCTTTTCTATTTGATGAATGGCGCTATCTTGAAGACGGTTCTGAAAATCCAGACTTCAACTTAAATAAACAGGAATATAAAGGTGCAAGCATTTTAATTTCTGGTGACAATTTTGGTTGTGGATCATCAAGAGAACATGCCGCATGGGCGCTTAAAGATTTTGGGTTCCTTATTATTATTGCAGGTAGTTTTAGTGATATCTTTTATATGAATTGTACTAAAAATGGTATGCTTCCTATTGCTATTGAAAATAAAAATGATAGAGAAGCGATTGCTCAACATAGTGATATAACTATTGATTTACCAAATCAAGAAGTTATTACACCTGAAGCAAAATATCATTTTGAAATAGATTCAACATGGAAGAATAAACTTGTTAATGGGCTAGATGATATTGCTATTACATTAACTTACGAAGATCAAATAAACGAATATGAGAAAATGCACAACTAATTTGGGAGTGATAAAATGACCTTAAAAACACGTTTAAGTGCCGAAGATATAGAAGATGCTTTTTTAAAATTAAAAGACACTGTTAAACAAACACCTTTAGAAAAAGATATGTATTTATCACAAAAATTTGATTGTAACGTATACTTAAAAAGAGAAGACCTTCAATGGGTGCGCTCATTTAAATTACGAGGTGCATACTATGCCATTAATCAATTAACTGATGAAGAAAGAGCAAACGGCGTTAGTTGTGCAAGCGCAGGTAATCATGCCCAAGGTATTGCATTTACTGCTAAACAACTTGAAATTAAAGCAGTCATTTTCATGCCAGTTACTACCCCAGCTCAAAAAATTAATCAAGTGAAATTTTTCGGTGGTGAATTTGTTCAAATTGAATTAATTGGAGACACATTTGATGATTGTTTGAAACATGCCCTTGAATATACTGAAAAATTTGGATTAAGCTTTATTGATCCATTTGATAATATTAATACGATTGCTGGTCAAGGTACTATTGCAAAAGAAATGGTAGATTATGCAAATGATGAGAACATTCAATTTGACTATTGTTTTGCTGCAATCGGTGGTGGCGGACTTATTTCGGGAGTTGGTACATATTTAAAAGAAAATATGCCGACTACACAAGTTATAGGTGTAGAACCATTAGGAGCAAGTAGCATGGCTCAATCAGTAAAAGCAAATAAGATTGTAACGTTAACTGACATCGATAAATTTGTAGATGGTGCTTCAGTAGGAAAAGTTGGACAATTAACTTTTGATATTTCTAAAAATGTAGTAGACAATTTTGTAGCTGTAGATGAAGGTGAAGTTTGTAGCACTATTCTTGATATGTATTCGAAGCAAGCCATTATAGCCGAACCAGCTGGTGCATTAAGTGTGAGTGCCCTTAATCATTATACAAATGAAATTAAAGGTAAAAATGTAGTATGCATTGTAAGTGGTGGTAATAATGATATTAATAGAATGAAAGAAATCGAAGAAAGATCCCTCTTATTCGAAGATATGAAACATTACTTTATCGTTAATTTCCCACAAAGACCTGGCGCTTTAAGAGAATTTGTAAATGACGTATTGGGTCCTAATGATGACATTACTAAATTTGAATACTTAAAAAAATCTAGTCAAAATACTGGTTCTGTTATTATTGGTATTCAACTTAAGGATCATAATGATCTTGACCAATTATATAAGAACGTCAGTGAATTTGATCCTAAATACATTTACATTAATCAAAACAAAATGCTTTATTCACTACTGATTTAAAAGATAGTAGAATATAAATCCTAACTTAAAAAAATAAGCATATCACTTAACTGAGTTTTCAGTTTTATAGTGATATGCTTATTTTTTTTAATATCATACGATTTTGTACGTGCATGCTTGCCTAGGGGTATGGCTCGAGCCTGCAGTCTCTCACACATACTATTCCCTCATGCGTCAGCACTTTACAAAATCGTGACAAACATCTATTTTTATACAAAAAGTAAGAGCAGAAATTCTAATATATTTATGTCCTAACTCTTTTATCACTTCTTTTTAATTTGTAATATTTGAGTCCGTTCTCAAAATCTATTTTTTGATTAAGTTTCTCAGTCTTTTTTTACTATTTTTTAAAGTTTATAGTGATATGCTTATTTTTAAT
>NZ_JAJNIF010000023.1:0-18155 GCF_022386595.1 Mammaliicoccus sp. G-M28 | reverse complement strand
CCGAAGAACCAAGCACAGAAGAACAAAGCACGGAAGAACCAAGCACGGAAGAGCCAAGTACAGAAGAGCCAAGTACCGAGGAACCAAGTACGGAAGAACCAAGCACGGAAGAGCCAAGTACAGAAGAACCAAGCACTGAAGAACCAAGTACAGAAGAGCCAAGTACGGAAGAGCCAAGTACGGAAGAGCCAAGTACGGAAGAACCAAGTACAGAGGAACCAAGTACAAATTCAAGTATAGAAAAACCAAATACTGATCCAAGTGCTAAAGAACCAAGTAGTCCTGCAGAAGGGAATCAATTAAAACCAAATGATGATTCTAGCAGTACAGATAAAGACAAACATTCAAATAGTCAAACACAGAATAATGATAAAAATAACTTTTTACCAAATACGGGTGAAGCAATTAAATCTCATCCAGTAATATCAACTTTCATTGGTATTTTATTATTAGTGATAGGTATTGGATTATTTGCTTTTAGACGAAAACAATAACATTAATGCCCTTTCTTGAATTTAAGAAAGGGCTCTATTTATAGGAGAATATAATGAGAGATATAATTAACAAAAAAATTGCGAAAGTGATAATTGGATTTGGGATATTGTTGCTTTTAGCATTAATTGTAAACGGGTATCCAATCTATCAATTTTATAAAAATGAAATTATTTTTACAGGACCAAATGATGGTATATCTCAGATGTTGCCATTTCAAATGTACATTTTTGAACAATATACCTCTGGAAATTTCTTTTATTCAACTGATTTTGGTTTAGGTGGAGACTTTTATTCAGATTTAGCTTATTATTACTCAACTTCAGTAATATTTATGTTAAACATTATAGGTGTATCACTTATTAATATTATCCATCCACTCAATACAGGAGATATTAAATTTTGGGCAGAAAATGCAATTTATATTTCTGTGTTTAAGAGCATGCTTATTATAGGATTTACGTATTTGTACTTTAGAATCATTAAAATGGGGCATTTAACTAGTGTACTCGGTGGATTGCTCTTTGCGTCTTCATCACTTTACTATCGTTTTACGACACACTGGTCTTTTTTTAGTGATGTCTTTATTTGGTTACCTATTTTATTAATAGCTATTGAATTATTTTTTAGAAAAAAACAATATTGGCCGATTATTTTGATTGTAGCACTTTCATTAATTAATAATTTTTATTTTGGTTATTACCAAGCTATAACTGGTATATTTTATTTTGTTATTAGGATTTTTTATAAACAGAAAGATGATTTAAAGATTAGTAAAAAAGACTACATGAAGTTTATTTGTTCTACTATTCTTGGATTTGGTATTAGCTTATTTGCATTTTTCTATTCAGCTAGAAGCTTTATAAATAATGAACGACCAAAATATAACGTTGATGTAGGTTTATTTAACCCCTTTAATGTTCATGCAAATATCTTTTATGACAATTATTTAATTGTAATTTTGTTTGTGGCAATCCAAGCAATATTCACTATCTCATTATATAAATATCGTTTTTATAAGATGTTTAGTATTGTGACGATTACTTTGATGTTATTATCTGTTACAAGCTTGCCAGATATCTTTTTCAATGGATTTTCAGCACCACAGAAAAGATGGCATTATTTATTGGCGTTCTTTTCAAGTGGATTAATTGTGCAATATGTTCAATATTTCAAAGAAATTAAGATAAAAACATATATCATCTCTTTAATACCTACGTTGGTTATTTTAATAATAGGCTGGATGGTAGCAAATTATTTTACAGTTTGGCTATTAATGTTTCCCATAATTTCTGGTATCGGTTATCTCATTTTAATTACCAATAAAGAAAAATTGAGAAATGGATTATATATCGCTTTAATTATAAGTATCGGCATTTTGTCAATTTTAGTAGCGTATGTTAATACTGACAAACAAATTTATCATGATGATCATCGTAAAAGGGCTTCATTATATTATTTGAATTCCAGCGTATACGATAGTGGCTTACAAAAATATTATATTAATGAAATGAATCGTAATAAAAAAGATGAGGAAAGAATAGGTTGGAGAGTACTGAGTCAAGATAACTCACCTTTATATCAAGGCTATAAAGGGATGAGCATTTACTCAAGTATCTTTGATAAACAGTGGGTAGATTTTTATTATAGGAAGATGAAAGTTAATTTACCTCACGAATCAGTTAGTAGATATACATTGTTTCAAGACCGTTCAAATATTTATAGTTTATTTTCTACAAAATATTTTATGAAAAAATCATACGATCAAGGACATCCGACTAACTTCGAAAAAATTAAAGCAGATGGAAAGTACGACATATATGAAAATAAAATGCAATTACCTGCAGTTAAAGTTACTCATAAATATTATGATGATGAAAAATTGAATACGCCTATTGATAGAGAACACGCTATGATAGATGGCGCAATTACTGATAAAGGAACTGAAAAAATTAATGAATCGAAAAATATGTTAAATCATGCTGAGATAACATATAAAAATATCGCTAAAAAGAATGGTAAATATGAGTTTATGCCTCATAACGAAATTAAAATTCATCTTAACAATGATATTAAATCAAATGAAAATTACTATTTATCTATGTATATAAATCGTAAATCTGTAGAATCAAATTTTAAAGTTTTTGTTAATGATTATCAAAATTTAAGATTATTTGAATCATCAAAATATCGTACTCATGAAAATAATTTGTTATATAATACAAAACCTGATAAAAATGGCGATATTATCGTTCGAGTTACACCTGGTGTTTATAAATTTAAGTTGCAAGAATTACATAAAGAGGATTATGAATACTTAAAGTCAGGCATTAAACAATACCCAAAAAATCAATACACATATAATGAAACAAAAAATGATATACAAATTCGATTGAAAGAACACAAATCAGGTAAAGCAATCGTTAATATTCCCTACAAGAAAGGTCTAACAGCTGAAGTAGATGGAGTGAAGAGAAAAGTAGAGAGAGTGAATTATGTAATGACAGGAATAGATGTGAAAAGTAATGAACATCACATCGTATTAAAATACTTTCCTCCTTATTTTAAAATAATCGTTAGTATTAGTATTATTTCTTTAATCTTAAGTATAGTTTTTTGTACTAAATTAGGTGGAAAATTGAAATCTTTCATAAACAAATAACAAGTAATATAAGTACATAAATATTATAATTATCTATAAGAAATGATTACTAAGGTGGGATAATTTGATTAAAGAAATTTATATAGATGACACGCGTGTTCAATTAACTCATTTTGAAGATGAAGTGGATCAAGGATTATACAAGATATCAATTGAATTTGATGTAACAAGTGAAGCGTATCACGACATTGCCGTTTTATTATATAGGGAAGAGTTCGATATAAATATTCCTGAAAAAAATAAGCGTTTTAAAGCTAAGATATTCAATTATGCTACATCTTTAACGAATTTATATGAGTCAGATCAAGTTGCGCAATATAGACTCATTCTTGTTGAAATACCAGAAGAAACAAAGGAATGATAAATATGAAATTGAGTATACTTGATCAAGCGCCAATCTCTCCAAATGAAACTGCTCAAGATGCCTTAAATGGATCAGTAGAATTAGCTAAATTAGGAGAATCATTAGGTTATTCAAGGTATTGGTTGACTGAACATCACGGGTTATCAAACCTCGCAAGCTCTGCACCAGAAGTGTTATTGGCATACATCGGTGCGCATACGAAAAAGATTAGAATAGGCGCTGGCGCTATATTATTACCGCATTACCGACCTTATAAAGTGGCGGAATTATTTAATACTTTATCTACATTGTTTCCAAATCGTATAGACTTAGGTATAGGTAGGGCACCAGGTGGTTCAGCAGAAGCGACAAATGCGTTATCTACTCAATATTTAAAGCAAGTTTGGGCATTACCTGAATTGTTAGATGAATTGCTTATGTTTTTAGAAGATAATTTTCCAGAAGAACATGAGTACAGCAAAGTAGCCGTGTTGCCTAAACCAGATGTTGCGCCTGTTCCTTGGTTATTAGGTACGAGTGAGAAAAGTGCATTGTTAGCAGCTAAATATGGATTGCCATATGTGTTTGGAAAATTCATGAGCGATCAAGATGGAACAGAAATCGTTCAAAGTTATCGTGACCATTTTAAGGAGAGCGTGTCTGGTAAAAAGTCTGAAGTGATTGTCACAGTATCTGTTATATGCGCAGAAACAACACAAGAAGCGGAAGAGCTCGCAGTAAAAAGTTTAATTCCAGCAGTTCAAAGTGATGATAAAAATCATAAAGTAGTCGAGTATGAAGAACTTTCTGAAAGAGAAATAAGCATGCTAGATGAAATGAAGAACAATATGATTATAGGAAATGCTAAAAAGATTAAATCAGAACTTCAATCACTCCAAAATCAATATGGTTGTGACGAGATTATGATTAGTACGAATACAATTTCTTATGAAGACAGAATTCAATCGTATCGATTAATCGCACAAGCGTTATTAGTCTAATTAAAGGGTGATTTCCATGATTCTTTTAATAGGTAAAATAATTATATCAGTCGGCCTTATAGTAGGTTCAATTATAGAAGAAACAGTGAGATCAAGACGAAAGAAAGAGAAACAAAATAGCCATAATGACACTCGTTTTTAATAGTCAAAATGAGACAGGAGAGATTTCATTGAGTATTACAAGAGGAATTAATCATATAGGATTAACGGTTCCTAGTATCGATGAAGCAACTAAATTTTTCAAAGAAGCACTTGATGGAAAAATAGCTTATGATAGTCAAACAGAAATTGATACTCCAAGAGCCGGAGAGTTTGTTGAAAATGTATTAGGACTTGAAGATGGGGCTAAAATAATTAAAAAGAGAATGATGGTATTTGGCAATGGTCCTAATATAGAAATGTTCGAATTCAAAGATGCTAAACAAAAAGAACCTGTTTTGTTACAAGATGTAGGTTATACACATTTGTCATTTTATGTAGATGAATTTGATAAAGCTTTTGAACGTATACAAAAAGCAGGTGGTGTAGCATTATCAGAGCCACATGATAATACAAGATATGAAGATACAGAAGGAAATAAGACTGTCTATGTGCAAGCGCCGTGGGGAAGTTTAATAGAATTACAAACTGTACCTTCAGGATTTTATTACCCAGAAAATAGTGAAGCGGAAGTATTCACACCAGAAAAATAAAAACTCCCTGAAGTTGGATTATATAATCTAACTTCAGGGAGTTTTGTGTAATAATTAAGACTCATAAGACAAGCTTGTTAGCCTACAATATCATCATTTTAAATGTTTGTTTATTTCAGAAACGAGTGCTTGTACGCCTTTACGTTCTAGGTGAATACCGTCATATGCAAAGTAGTCTGTGTTACCTTCTGCTCTACAGTTCCAATCTATTAATTGTACGTTTTTATGTGTATTGGCAACTTTTGATAATTTTTCATTTACGCTTTTTTTCCAATCACGAGGGACATTTGTATTTACTACGTACACTTTAGAATCTCCGAACAGACTAATTAAATTATTTAAATCTTCATATGAAAAGTCACCGTTTGTACCGAGTTCAAGTACTACTTGTTGGTTTTTTTGTTTAAAATCACTGTACTTATCTTGAACGAGTGGAATGGCATCATATAAATTACGCCCCACCTTACCATCTATTATAGAATCTGGATAATCTTTATGAAGTTCTTCTCCTATATCAACCATTACTGAATCTCCAATAAATAAAGGTGGATCTTTATGGATATTTTTATTAGTGATATGTGGTTTGTTTATATCTATTTTAGGTACAGGTAAAATGACACTTTTATGTGAGGTGTCGTTACCTGTTACAGTATAAGCAGTCTTTACTTCTTTTTTATTTTCGTGTTGTAAATAGTCATAGTGCCCGAATAAAGTAATAATTGAGCAGCTTATCAATATTAGGGCAGTGCAACTTCTTAAAATCATTTTCTTTAACGCATATTTATTAGGTATGAAATATTTTAATCCTTCTTTTCTAAAAGGCACTTCAACATAACGGTATGAACATTCCGCTAATATCAAAGTTAAAATGATTTCTACAATAATTATATAAAATGGTATATGTCCTTGAACAAAGTGTCTATTAGTAAATGTTATAACTGGATAATGCCATAAATACAAACTGTATGATCTTTGACCAATCCATAAAAATATTCTATTACCCAATATTTTTGATAATAGCGTGCTAGGATGAACAGCACTAGCTATTGCAGGAAGTGTACACAATGAAATGAAATAAATACCACCAAAATAAAACCAATTATCATTTGAGGAAACAGTCATAATAAATATAATGAGTAATCCTATTGAAACGAGGCCAAAAGATTCAATTGTTATCTTAAGTGGTAATTTGATTTTATCTTTTAATCTAAACGGTGGCCATATGTATGCTAGCAGAACACCTAACAATAAAGTTTGCAATCTAGTATCCGTACCAAAATAAACTCTCGAATTATCAGCATTAGGATGTGCGATAAAAATCATTGCTAAAACAGAAATGAGAGAACAAATAAAAATAATCAGTAAAAAATGTTTTTTCAGTTTCTTAATACGAATTAAGAGTAAGAGTAACAGTGGCCATACAATATAGAATTGTTCTTCAATGGCTAGACTCCACAAATGTTTCAGTGGCATAATTTTAAAGCTATCAAAGTAACTAACATCATGAAAAATATACCACCAGTTTGAAACATAAAATAATGCTGCAAGAGCATCTTGTTTAACATTCTTAATGATATTAGGTTCGAAAATCAATGTATATATTAAGACAACACTTATTAAAAATAAGACTGCCGGGAGTAATCTTTTAATTCTTTTCTTCCAAAATTGAATCAAATCAATTGAGCCTGTATGATTATATTCATGTAAGAGTATGCTTGTTATTAAATAGCCAGAAATGATAAAGAACGTATCAACACCTAAAAAACCACCCGATAACCATTTAGGATTAAGGTGATAAATAATAATTGAAATAACAGCTAAAGCTCTCAATCCATCTAAGCCATATAAATACCTTATTGGATGGCTATTTATCTTTTTTTCTTGACCATGCATTGTTTATTGGCTCCTTGTAATAAATGTATATATTTGAATCGGTAGAATTATACCATAATTTGACAAATATATACATAAAAAGGATAAAACTGAGAGGGGACATAAATAAGTATTTTGAAAAAAATGAAACAGAGGCTGTGACAATTAATTTGTCCCAGCCTCTGCTTCATTATACTTTTACTATCTGGCCAATATGTGGAGCACCTTAGCAAGTTCTAACTAGCATAATTCTGGATAATGCATCTTAAAAAGCTCTAACTAGCAAAATTCCGAATATTGCACCTTAAAAAGCTCTAACTGGCACAATTCTGAATAGTGCACCTTAAAAAGCTCTAACTAGCAAAATTCTGAATAATGCTCCTTAGAAATCTCTAACTAGCATAATTCCGAATAATGCTCCTTAGAAAGCTCTAACTAGCAAAATTCTGGATAATGCTCCTTAAAAAGTTCTAACTAGCATAATTCTGGATAATGCTCCTTAGCGACAGCACCTCATACGGACATTACTCAGAATTATGTCCCTAACGCTACCTCATACGGACATTACTCGAAATTATGTCCTTAACACTGCTATTCTAGTAATCCTAAATATTGAATTAACCCATACGTTTGAGTAATTCAGCTTTAATGATATTCAACGCTTCTTTATAATTTTCTGCAGTATGTTCTTGTGCATTTACAATGAGTAAATCGATTAAATCAGTATCATTTTTTTGACTAACTTCTTCTTCAAATTGAAAAATATTTTCTTCAGTCTCTTTGTGACTAGCATTTGGTTTAACAATTTGATAGTAACTATCGGCGCCTAATCCACCTTCTTCAATCATTACTGAAATTTCTGAGGATCTATGCTCATTTTGTCGGTTCACTTTGATAAGATTTTTACCTTCAACAGTCATTTGAAAAACCTCCTTGATTACTAAATATTAAAATCCAAAATTTAAAACTAGAGAGACAGTTCCTAATTATCTTTAGTGTATTATTACACGGCTAAAAATACAATTAGAATGCTCAAAAAAATTGGGAGGTAAATATATTAGCGCTTATTCAAGGTTTGTATGATTAGGTTTCATCAAGAATTAATCGTTTGATTCTATCTATAATGAATTGCCATACCAATTTAAATTAAGATTTTATGTCTTGGTCTTTTACTTTCATAGCTTTGAAGTACCAAGCGAAAATAGAGATATAAGCAATAATAGCAACAATAGATATAAGAATTAATTTAATATCTAAAGTATCCCATGCGTTACCAATTAAAATTGCTAACATTTTTTCTATTGGATCAGAGTCAACTGATGAAAACATTTGCCCCTTAGATAATCCAGAAGGGAATTCACCCATAGATTTTGAAGTGTTTGTTAAAAATTCAGAGATCATCGTAGCTGCCCATAGGAATAAAGGTATTAATATTGTTCCTATTAGGGTCATTCTAATAACTCTTCCTCGTGTTATTAATAAAAGTGCTGGAGCAAGAATAGTAAGTAAAATTCCGCCAAGAGGTAGAACATTATTTCCTGGTAATATCATTGCGATAACTAAAAGAATAGGTGCTAATAGGTTTATTACTGCCCATAATTCAGCACTTGAAGCAAGTATCGGCCAGTCAATGCCAACATAAAGTTTTCTTCCTCTAAGCCTTGAACTCATCAAATCACTTATACGATTTGATAAGGGTTCAATTGCACTGCCAAACCAGCCACCGATATAAGCAAATAATTCTAATACTACACCTGTTGTAAATCCTAGGACTAATACTTCTTTCAAAGGCTGTTGTCCTAATATACCTATAAACACTCCTAAATAGACACCAATAGCAAACTTACTACCCCAGAATCCAATTTTTCTATTCAAGGTTTCAGCATTAAAATCGAACTTATCTATGAAGGGTAAGAATTTTGTAATGAATTTATCGACTATAAGAACGAAAGGTGCAATTAATAATGATGGGTGAGCGGTTGTCGTTACATTTTTCTCATCATATTCAAGGACGTGATTTATGGATGGTTTTAAAGCATCGGAATTTTTAAGTATTAAAATATAAATACCTATAACAAAGATTGAAGTGACAACCATATTATGAGCATAATACTCGATTAATAAGCCTAAAACCGAGATATTCCAAATATTAAATAAATCCACATTTAAAGTTTTAGTCTTATTGAAAAGTAATAATACTAAGTTGGTTATTGTACATATAAAAGCAAAATATAACGTGTAAATAGATCCCCAAGTAATAACTGCTAAAGGAGCCCAACCTAAGTCGGTTACACTTAAATCTACTCCTGACATTTTTACAAAATCTTTTAAAGCTGGACCTAAAGCATTAGTTAGTAATGAAATTGCTGCTGTCATCCCCGTTAAAGCAATTGCCATTCTAATACCACTTTCAAGAGATTTTGAAAATTTAACTCCAAAAACCATTGAAAGTAAAGTGATTATGATAAACATAATCGCTGGTCCACCTAAATTTATTAACCATTCAAACATATCGTTTATTGTTTTAATCAATTTATACCCTCCTTTGTAATCGGTTACAAAAAAGGAATGATTAAATCGTAAACTAAATTAACAGAAAAATCAAATTAAATTGACAAATAATTTTTTAGTATTTATGATTAATGTAATCGGTTACAAAGAATGGGGCTAAAAAATGGTGAATATTAAAGATGTCGCTAAATTTGCTAATGTATCAACGGCAACAGTTTCTAGAATTATAAACGGTAGACCTGGAGCAAATGTTGAAACAGAAAAAAGAGTTAAAGAAGCAATAAAAAAACTAAATTATCATCCTAGTAATATCGCTAGATCTTTATCTAATAAATCGTCTAATCTTATAGCATTTATAGTTCCAAATTTAAATAACCCTTATTTTACAGATTTAATTAATCTACTAGATAAATCTGCCAATGAGCATGGGTACAAACTTTATTTATGTAATAGTAATGATAATTCAAAAAACATTTCTTACTTTTTAAAAAGTATAGTAGATAATTTTATAAAAACAGTTATTATCAACTCTTTAGCAGTAACAGATGATGATATTGAATATCTTAAAAAACATAATATAACAGTTATAACTATTGATCGAACGAATTTAATTAATTATCCAAACGCAGTTTCAGTAGACCATTACAGTGGTAGTTATCTGGCAACAAAATATTTAGTAGAAAAGTGTAAGTGTCAAAATATTACTTTTATATCTGGTTCAATGAAAGAACAATCTTCTATCAGTAGATATAATGGTTATAAAGATGCAATAGAAGAATTTACAACTCATAAGTCTGTTAGGCTCTTAGAAGGTGACTTTTCTTACTTAAGTGGTTATGAATTATCTAAAAAAGAATTGGGAAAAACAAATAATACTCAAGGTATTGTTTGTGCTAATGATGCTATGGCCATTGGTGTTATAAGGGCATGTTTTGAACTTAATATTAATATTCCTGATGATATTCAAATTATTGGCTATGATAATTGTTCATTATCTCAATTTACTTCTCCAGCACTGACGACAGTAAATCAATTAGATAATAAATTAGGAGATATGATTATGAACGCTATTGATAAAGGGGAAAATATCAAATCTGAGTTGATACCTGAAATTATAAAAAGAGAAACTACTAAAGAAAGATAAATATAATTTGGGGAACTAGTGATTATTAGTGATGACACACAAGGAGACATAAAGTATGGGTAAAGAAATCATAACAATGGGAAGTATTAATCAAGATATTTTTGTAAATACTAATGTTTATCCAAAACATGGAGAGACAGTGTGGGTACAATCTGTAAATAATCAACCTGGTGGTAAAGGTGCTAATCAGGCTATAGCTTTATCTAAAATTGGTAATCAAGTTAAATTTATAGGTGCTGTAGGTCAAGATAGTCAAGGTAAAAATATGGTTGAGAATTTAAAAAATTACGATGTCAATACGAAATACATTTCAGTTAAAGATGATTTAAATACTGGTACATTCATAGTTATTCTTGATGAGAATGGTGAAAATACTATGCTAGGAACATTAGGAGCTAATAATCATTTGTCAGAAGATGATATTCAAAGAGCATTTGAAAATACAGATGCTGAATACTTTTTATTACAATTGGAAACTAATAAAGAAGCTATTCAAAAAGCACTTGAAATAGCAAACCAAAAAAACATTAAAATAGTTCTTGATCCAGCCCCAGCTGATGGATATCATGAGGAATTTTTGGAGTTTGCACATATTGTTACACCTAATCAGCAAGAAGCAGAACTTATTTCAGGTGTAAAAGTTAAAGATAAAGAAAGCGCTGAAGTAGCTGCGAAAGTTATTAAAAGTAAAGGAGCTAATATTGTAATAGTAAAATTAGGAGAGCAAGGTTCACTACTTTATATGAACAATGAATCTATATTTGTTCCTTCTTATAAAGTAAAAGCAGTAAATACAGTTGGTGCAGGTGACGTTTTTGCAGCTGCCATGACCGTGTTTTTAAATGACTCAGAAGACATTTATTCAGCTGTGAAATTTGCATCTGCAGCTTCTGCCATAAAAGTTAGTAAAGCTGAGACTCAAGAAGCAATTCCCACGTACTCTGAAATTGTAGATTTTATGAATAAGAATGAGAAATAAGAAAAATTCACTATAAAATTAAAATGAGAGGATGTTTTTGTATGAGTAAAATATTATTACCATCAATGATGCTTGCTGATTTTGGAGGTTTAAAAGAAGAAATAAAAGCATTAGATAATGCGGATGTTACCGGATATCATATTGATATTATGGATGGGCAGTTTGTTCCTAACTTTGGAATGGGGCTTCAAGATTTAGAATATATAAGAAGTGCAACAAATAAACCTATCGATGTACATTTAATGATAGATAATCCAGATAAATATATTGAGAAATTCGCTGATATAGGTGTTGATGTAATTTATATTCATCCTGAAGCCGATACACATCCAACTAGAACGTTACAAGCTATTAAAGATAAAGATAAAAAAGCAGGAATTGCAATAAATCCTGGTACATCAGTAGAAAGTATACAACCTTATCTTTCAATTGTTGACTATATAATGATAATGACTGTTAATCCAGGCTTTGCTGGGCAAAAGTATTTAGATTTTGTAGACGAAAAAATAGATAGATTAATTAATCCAGAATTTAAAAATAAATATAATTATGAAATATTAGTAGATGGTGCTATTTCTCCAGAGAAAGTAGAAAAACTATCTAAAAAAGGGGTGAAAGGATTTGTATTAGGATCTTCTTCTCTCTTTGGCAAAGATAAATCATATGCTGATATAATAAAAGAACTGAACGATTTATAAAAAATAAAGCTATTCTATTAAGAATGGCTTTTTTTGTTTTGTAAAATTCTAGATATTGAAAACTTTTGAATATAAATGAAAAATTATGATAAAAAATGATTGTAAATGGTTATTTTACATGTTAAGATTAGTGAAATTAGTAAAGGAGTGTAACAAATGAAACTAGCAACGAGGATTAATTCATTTTTACCAAAATATGAAAATGATATAGAAAAAGTTTTTGAAAAATTTAATGCAATGGGATTAACACATGTAGATTTAAACTATCCAGAGCATGTGAAAGATTATTCTGCAGAATCAATAAAACAAACGTTAGATAAACATAATTTAAAAGCTAATGGTGTTGCATTAAGGTTTCGAGATGACTTCATAAATGGTGAGTTAGGTAACTCAGATGAATCTATTTCAAATAAGGCTATACAATTATGTAAAGAGGCTTGTGATTATTGTCGAGATATAAAAGGAGAAGTTGTAACGATATGGCTAGGGTTTGATGGTTTTGATTATTCTTTTCAAATTGATTATGTAAAAGTTTGGAAACAAATTGTAAATAGCATATCTGAAATTGCTGAATATGCTCCGGATTTAAAAATTAGTATTGAGTATAAACCTTTTCAACCAAGAGCCTATGCATTTATTGATAGTTTTGGAGTAGCTTTATCAATGATTAAAGAAATTGATAAAGAAAATGTTGGTATTACATTAGATTTTTGCCATATGTTAATGAAACATGAAAATCCAGCTTATGGTGCAAGTATTTTAGGGAATCAAGGTAAATTATATGGTGTTCATCTAAATGATGGATATGGGCTGAATGATGATGGTCTGATGATTGGAACAAATAACTTAATCAAAACGATAGAGTTCATTTATTACTCAAAACTGTATAAATATAATCAAGCCTTCTATTTTGATACGTTTCCAGTTATTGAGGATCCAATTGAAGAATGTGAAAGAAATATAAAGATGATTAAGAAAATTAATCAAATTATAGATCGTTTAGGATTAGAATATTTTGAAAATTTAATTAAACAAAATAAAGCTGTAAAAGTAAGTGATTTAATATTAGAAATCTTGAAATAAGATTTCTAATATCTAATAAAAGGGGGATGAGGTTATTATGGATTATAAAGAGACATCTAAACAGATTTTAGATAAAATTGGCGGGGCAAGTAACGTTGCAAACATGACTCATTGCGCTACACGTTTAAGACTTACTTTAAAAGACAATTCTTTAATTCAAGATGATGAAGTAAAGGAGATTAAAGGTGTAGTAAACACATTGAATAAAGCGGGACAGTATCAAATACTAATTGGGACTGATGTACCTAAGTTATATGATGAATTTGAATATTTAGTTAAGGGTGGAGAAAATCCAGATTATGAACAATCTGAAGGAGAAAGTTCAGAAGGAATAGTAAGTAAAATTTTCTCAGCTATTTCCGCAATCTTTGCTCCGCTACTTCCAGCTTTAGCAGGTTCGGGTATTTTAAGAGGTTTATTGATTTTAGCTGAACAAACAGGATTAGTTTCAGAAGACAGTGGTACATATGCAATATTAAATGTTGCATCTATGAGTGTCTTTTATTTTTTACCTGTATTGTTAGCGTTTACATCTGCTAGAAGATTTGGCGCAGATCCATTTCTTTCAGCATTAATTGGTGCAGCTTTACTAAACCCAGATTATATTTCATTAATGGGAGATACAGGTAATGGGGCAACAACTTCATTTTTAAATATTCCAGTAGTGTTAATGGGTTATAATGCAACAGTAGTTCCAATTATTTTATCAATTTGGGCATTCTCATATTTATATAAATTCCTGGATAAGAAAGTACCAGAGACATTGAAGTTAGTAGTTATTCCGCTAGTTTCACTTGCAATAATGGTTCCGTTAACAATTATTGTGATTGGGCCAATAGGTGTTTATAGTGGTGAAGGTGTAGCGAACTTAGTAAATTGGTTAATTGAAAGAAGTAGTATATTAACAGGTATTTTAATTGGTGGTGGCTGGAGTGTACTTGTTAGTTTAGGTATTCACTGGGCTGTTAACCCAATAATGATTAATAATGTTTCAACATACGGTTTCGATTATATTGTTCCTTACACATTTGCATGTAACTTTGCAGTTATTGGTGTAACAATAGGTGTATTCTTAAAAGCGAGAAACAAAAAACTGAAAAACTTTGCTGCTTCAGGTTTTATTACAATTGCACTATCAGCAATTATAGAGCCAGTATTGTTTGGATTATTGATTAAAAACAAGAAATTATTCTTAGCTCAAATCATTGGTGGCGCTGTTGGTGGAGCGTATCTAGGTTTAATGAAAGTTGTTACTTCTGCATTTGTATTTGGAAGTGTCACAACGTTCCCAGCATTTGTGAGTGAAAAAGAAATGAACTTTCTGAATGCGATGATAGGGTTAGTTATTTCATTGATAGTTGGTGCTATATTGGCATATGTGTTTACTAAAAAAGACGAAGAATTAACGTAATAATTCTAGTACATTATAAATTCAAAATAAAAAAATTTTAAATTTCTTCCTCGAAGTATAAAAGATTGATAACATATACATGTGTATATGAAAGGGGTTAATTATGGTACCTTACGAAAGACAACAAAGAATAATAGAAATTTTGAAAGAAAAAGAGTTAATGAAAATAGATGAATTACATTTACGGATTCCGGATGTCTCAATGTCTACTTTGAGGAGAGATATTAAAGGATTAGAGGCTTCAAATCAAATAATGTCATTGTCAGGCGGGGCTATTAGAATCCAATCCAAATCAGTAGAAATTCCTATATCTACTAAATCTACTTTGCATGTAAAAGAGAAAAAATATATAGCAAAACTGGCAGTTAAACAAATTAATGAAGAAGATACAGTTTATGTTGATTCGGGATCTACTTGTACTTTTTTGCTTGAGGAACTATTAACAAAAAAAATTAATATAGTGACAACTAATACAAATATTTTAAATTTCAGTAGTGATATAACAGCAAATGTAACGTTATTAGGTGGAGAATACAATAAAAATATTTCTTCTTTAAGTGGTCCTTTAGCAGAAGAAAATTTAAAAAAGTATATATTTGATAAATCTTTTATAGGAGCAAATGGGATTGACATGAAGTTTGGAATAACTACTCCAAGCATTCAAGAATCTTCAAAAAAGAAAATAATTTGTAATCAATCTAAAAAAGCATATTTTTTATGTGATAGTTCTAAGTATCATATGAGTTCAAGTGTTAAAGTAATAGACTTGAAAAATGTTACAATTATAAGTGACAAATTAGATGAGAAAATTGCAGAGAAGACCCAAATCATTTATAAATAACTAAAAATATTGGAGGCGTTACGTGTGAAAATAGGTATAGCTAGTGATCATGTAGGCATAGAACTGAAACCGATAATTATTGATTATATAAAAGAGCTTGGCTATGAAGTTGAAGATTTTGGTCCGCAAAGTACTGAAAGAACAGATTATCCTAAATATGGTAAAAAAGTTGCGGATTCAGTAGTAAGTAAAGATGTTGATTTAGGTATATTAATTTGCGGAACAGGTGTAGGTATATCTATAGCGGCTAATAAAGTAAAAGGTATAAGAGCTGTAGTATGTAGCGAGCCTTATACTGCAAGATTATCAAGAGAGCACAACAATACAAATATATTAGCTTTCGGTTCTCGTGTTATTGGAAGTGAACTAGCTAAAATGATAGTTCAACAATGGCTAGAAGCAGAATTTGAAGGTGGTAGACACGCAAATAGAGTGAAAATGATTGGAAATATAGAAGAAAACTTTGAGTGTTAACAAGTGTTAAATAAATAATAAAAAGTGTAGAGGTCAACTCTACACTTTTTATTATTTAAATATATTAGCGCTTTCACATCTTCTAATTTACATTTGATACCAGTTGTTTTAATATAATGATATACAGATTTTTTCTTGTATTATAAGCGTTTTTATATAAAGATTTAGTTTGTTATTGATAAGCTCAAAAGAGATTGTTATTTTTATATAAGAATATTATGGATATTAATCGAGAAGGGTGATTAAAATGGATAATAAGCAACCAAAAGAAATTATTTTAATTGGTGCTGGTATTTTAAGTACGACATTTGGTTCATTTTTGAAAAATGTTGAACCAGATTGGAATATTAAATTATTTGAAAGACTGGATCAGCCGGCTATTGAAAGTTCAAATGAAAAAAACAATGCTGGTACTGGACATGCTGCTTTATGTGAGCTTAACTACACGGTTGAGCAAGAAGACGGTTCTATTGATGTTGAAAAAGCTAAAGAAATCAATGAACAATTCGAAGTGTCTAAGCAATTCTGGTCATATTTAGTTAAGAGTAAAGCAATCGAAAATCCTAAAGAATTTATTAGACCATTACCACACATCAGTTTTGTAATGGGTATTCGTAATGTAGATTTCTTAAAACGTCGTTATGATGCATTAAAATCATTAGCGATGTTTGAAGGTTTAAAATATACAGAAGACCATAAAGTTTTAGAAGAGTGGATGCCTTTAATGATGCAAGGTCGTAATTCAAACGAACCTCTTGCTGCAAGTAAGATTAATGAAGGTACAGATGTAAACTTTGGTGAATTAACTCGTAAATTAGTTAAAAATATTGAAAAGCATGACCATGCTCAAGTACATTTCCGTCACGAAGTTGTAGACTTTAAACAACTTGAAAATAGTAAATGGGAAGTAAAAGTACGTAATCTTGCAACTGGTGAAACACAAACTCATGTAGCAGATTATATCTTTATCGGTGCTGGTGGTAATGCGATTCCTTTATTACAAAAAACAAAAATTCCTGAAAGTAAACATCTTGGAGGATTCCCAATTAGTGGTGCATTCTTAGTTTGTAACAACCCTAAAATTGTTAATGAACACGATGCGAAAGTATATGGTAAAGAGCCACCTGGCACACCACCAATGACAGTTCCTCACTTAGATAGACGTTATATTCAAGGAAAAGAAAGTCTATTATTTGGACCTTTTGCTGCAATCGGACCTAAATTCTTGAAAAATGGATCTAACTTAGATTTATTCAAATCTATTAATACAAGCAATGTTGTTACAATGTTATCATCAGGTGTTAAAAACTTATCACTTGTAAAATATTCAATTCAACAAGTAATGCAACGTAAAGAAGACCGTATGAAAGAATTACGTCGATTTGTTCCTAATGCTAAAGACGAAGATTGGGATATTCACATTGCAGGTAAACGTGTACAAGTAATTAAAGATACAGAAGAACATGGTAGAGGATTTATCCAATTCGGAACAGAAGTAGTAAATTCAGAAGACCATACAGTAATTGCTTTATTAGGTGAATCACCAGGAGCATCAACATCTGTATCAGTAGCATTAGAAGTTATTGAGAAGAATTTCCCTCAATATATTAAAGAATGGGAACCTAAAATTAAAGAAATCATTCCATCATATGGTGAATCTTTAATTGAAGATGCTCAATTATTACAAACAATCCGTAAACAAACAGCTAAAGAATTAGAATTAGAAGAATAAAATAGAATTGATCGTATGAAAGCAATATTCCGTAGAGGAATATTGCTTCTTTTTTTGTATTAATGAGTTAGTATCGAATAGTTTGGACCTAGATTGTACAAAACATGCTATTTTTTCAAAAAATGAGGTAAGTTGTAGATTAACTCGGCAATTAATCTAAGAGATGAGGTAAGTTGTAGATTAACTCGGCAATTAATCTAAGAGATGAGGTAAGTTGTAG
>NZ_JAJNIF010000022.1:0-18797 GCF_022386595.1 Mammaliicoccus sp. G-M28 | reverse complement strand
CTCGTTAGAATTCAACCCCCCCTCTTTTTAGTGTATTTCTATACTTTTTCGTGACTGTTTATAGCGCTAATGTGCTTGTTTTAGGAGTCTTGCTCGTTAGAATTTCTAACGTGCTTGTTTGCCTTTTCTTGATTATTAGAATTTCTAACTCCACTCTATAACTTTATAATTTCACCATGCTTCCCACTGATATCTAAAATGGGTTTCTATTTAGCCATTGTCCACCATCCATCGTGATACAATCTCCATTTATATATTCCGCTTCTTTTGAAAATAAGAATCTAGCTAATCCTGCGATTTCTTCTGGTTGTCCCATTCTTCCTAATGGTACGCTATCTAATGTTTGTTGTTTTGCTTCTTCTGATAATGATAACTTTTTAGCGCCACCTGTATTATCTATTGGTCCTGGTGCAATAGCATTAACTGTTATACCGTATTTACTTCCCCATTCAACTGCAAGTGTTCTCGTCATTGCAAGTACACCTGCCTTGGCACTTGCTGAATGTATCACACCTGCTCCTGCAGTCCATGAATATGTTGCTACTATATTTAAAATGCGCCCTTTGTGTCCACTTTTAATCCATTCTTTACCTACTGCTTGTGAACAATAAAATGTGCCATTTAAGACGATATCAATTACAGAGTTCCAACCATTTATAGATAAATCTTCTGCTGCACATAAAAAGTTTCCTGCTGCATTATTAACAAGTCCATCTATTTTACCAAATGTTTTAATCGTTTCATCTACAGTATATTGTACTCTTTCAGTATCTCGAACATCCATATCTATACAAAGAACTTGCCCTTCATATTGTTCCATTTCTTTTTTAGCTTCTTCAAGACGGTCTAGAGAGCGACCCGTTATAACAACTTTAGCACCATCAGCAGCAAATCGTTTAGCCATTGCTTTTCCCATTCCACTACTGCCACCTGTTACGATTATCACTTTATCTTTCATATATATTCTCCTCAATGTTACTATATTTGAATAACTAAATTTAGTAAGCGCTTACATATAGTGTACAATAAGTTAGAATAAAGAACAATTGAACAGCTGTTACTAATCAATAAGACTATTGTAACTCTATATCACTATAATATAAAGAACCATCCAAGCTATTTAGCCTAGATGGTTCTTTGTTCTATTTTAATATCCAGATCCTACTTTATCTCCATCATCATCAATAATATATGATCCGGCTAAGTTACCCTATTTAACTTCTATCTTGTATTGATTCTGTGAATACTGGTGGTTCAACATTGTCTGATGTTGTTTTTACTTTTTTATCTTTTTGCCATATTGTTTCTAACTCTTCTAATGTCTTACCTTTTGTTTCAGGGATGAATTTCCAAACGAATATTCCTGATAGTATACTCATTGCTGCGTAGAATCCGTATGTCATTGTTCCACTGATATCCATCATAAATGGATATGTTGATGTGATTGTAAAGTTTGCTAACCACTGTACGGCTACGGCAATAGCCATTGCACCGCTTCTTATTCTATTAGGGAATATTTCTGATAATAATACCCAAATAATTGGTCCCCAACTCATCATAAATGAAGCTGTATAAATAACCATGAAGATTAATGTAATGATTCCGAAGATCCCATTAGCTGTTAATACACTCATACCGATCATACCGATTGCCATTCCTGTTGATCCAATTATAAGTAATGGTTTACGTCCAAATTTATCTACATAGATTATAGCAATTAATGTAAAGATTACATTTACTAATCCCATTACTACTGTTTGCATCATTGATGTATTGCTTCCTACACCTAAATTTTCAAATATTCTTGGTGCGTAATAAAGTGCAACGTTTATTCCGATAAATTGTTGGAATATTGATAGTAATATTCCGATAATAATAACTGTCTTACCGAAGCTGAATAATGGTGCTTTTATTTCTTTAGTTTTACTTTTTGTAGATAATATATCATTTAATACTTTCTTAGCATGCTCACTTGATGAATATATTTTGTTAAGTACAGTCAGTGCATCTTTATCTTTATTAACTAAAATTAAATACCTTGGTGTTTCAGGCACTAAGAATAATAATACGAAAAAGACGACTGCTGGAATTGCTTCTGTCATAAACATGTAACGCCAACCGATTAAATCAACCCAGCTTTGCGATTGACCGAATGTAATTCCATAGTTTACGAAGTATACGACTAACATACCAAATATAATTGCAAACTGATTCCAAGACACAAGTCTACCTCTTATTGAGGATGGTGAAATCTCACTGATATACATTGGTGAAATTGCAGAAGCTAATCCTACACCAATACCACCTATAATACGATAGATGTTAAACATAATAAGTAATCCAAGTGTTGATTCTCCTCTATCAAAAAACAGAAATTCTGGATAACCTGATAAAACAGCAGAGATTATAAATAGTATAGCTGCTACTTGTAAAGATTTCTTACGTCCTAAACTTTTTGAAATATTTGAAGATAATATTCCACCTATGATACACCCTATTAATGCACTTGATACGGTTATACCATGTACGAAACTCCCATAATCAGCTGTAATATATTTTTGTAATGATTGTTCTGCACCAGAAATTACTGCTGTATCGTA
This sequence comes from Mammaliicoccus sp. G-M28, assembly GCF_022386595.1. Classification (NCBI taxonomy): domain Bacteria; kingdom Bacillati; phylum Bacillota; class Bacilli; order Caryophanales; family Staphylococcaceae; genus Mammaliicoccus; species Mammaliicoccus sp. G-M28. The sequence goes on along the minus strand of NZ_JAJNIF010000022.1, from coordinate 16,197 downwards.
ACCAAATAATAGTCCACCAAGAGTTGCTATTAACGCAATCTTAAAGATAAACTTCTTATTATCATAACTACTCATTACCCCATCTCCCCAGTTCTTTATTTAAATTGAGTTAAACCTTTCGTTATTGGCTGAGTTGCAGTATAAATTAATTTATAGATGATAAATAGTTTTTCATATGATTCTGTATGACTCGAAACAGGTGATACGTGCTCACGATAATTAATCCAAGTTTCGTTCATATCATTGAATGAATTAAACCATTGTTCACCCATTGCTGCTAGCATAGCTGCACCATATGCAGGGCCTTGTTCTTCTTTTCTTGTTGTAATTGGTACATTAAAGACATCTGCTTGAATTTGTAGCCATTCTGCATTTTTAGCACCGCCACCGATAGATACAATTTCTTTAATATCTATATCTTTACTTCTCATAATTTCAATACTTTCATTTATAGAATATGTAATGCCTTCAAGAACAGAACGTTTCATATCCAATTGAGTTGTATTTGCATCTAAGCCTATAAAGCTACCCCTAATAGATGCATCGTTATACGGTGTACGTTCACCTAATAAATATGGTGTATACATCAAACCATTTGATCCTAATTTTGATTTTGAAATATCTTGTAAAAATGTATTAAAGTCTTCAGATGGCTCAATCAATTGTTTGAGCCACTCTAAACTATAACCTGCAGAAAGTGTTACACCCATTACGTATTTTTGATTTGGTACACAATGACTGAAATAATGCATATTACCATCATTCTCGTAATTCGCACTATTCTCAATAGATAGTGCCACACCTGAAGTCCCAATACTTACAAGTTGTTTCGTTTCATCTGTAATTCCTGAACCGAGTGCTCCACAAGCATTGTCAGCTCCACCTTGATAAACATTTATTTCCCAGTCAATATTTAACTTCTCTTTAATGTCTTTTGTTAAAGTACCGCTTCTATCATGGGAAGCTATTACCTCTGGACAAATATTAAAATCAATATTTAATTGATTTAATATTTCTTTAGACCATTTTTCAGATTTAATGTTATACATAATTGTTCCAGCAGCATCTGATGGCTCTGTATAAATATTGCCAGTCAATTTATAAACAACATAGTCTTTAGGTAACATAAACTTATGAATTTTATTATAATTTTCTGGTTCATGTGCTTTTAACCACATTAATTTAGGAAGTGTAAATCCTTCGAGGACTGTATTTTGTGTATGTTTAAGTAACGTTTCTATACCAATAGCTTGTTTAATGTCTTCAACTTCTTGAGATGTTCGCGTATCATTCCATAAAATAGCTGGTCTTATACTATTACCATCTTCATCAACGACAACTAAACCATGCATTTGTCCTGAAAAACTAATACCTGAAATCGTTTCTTTATCAAACTTACTTAATAAGTGATTTAAACTATCTAATGTTGCTTTATACCAAATATTCGGATCCATTTCACTGTAACCAGATTGTGGATGCTCAGTCTTATAGCTAATACTGTGTGAATCAACTACTTCACCTTTTTTATTAACTACTATCGATTTCAAGCCACTCGTACCGATATCAATGCCAATTACGAAGTTCATCATTATCAGTCTCCATTATTAATATTTAAAATATATTGATTAATTTGAGTTTTAATAACTTCTAAATGATCAGATTCATTCTCGATTTTTTTAATATTATGTGCGTATTCTTCAAGTTCTTTAAATGAAGTAGTACCTTCAACAATTTGTTTGCCTATACCTTCATTAAATGATTGGTATTTTTTATTAATAATATTTTCAAAGAAATTATCTTCTATCATTTTGTAAGCTACTTTTAAACCTAATGCAAATGTATCCATACCTGCAATATGTGTTAATAATAAATCTTCTTGTTTAAATGAAGTTCTTCTAGGCTTAGCATCAAAGTTTAAACCACCTGGAGTTAAGCCACCATTCTTAAGAATTTCGTACATAGCTAAAGTTGTATCATACACATCAGTTGGAAATTCATCCGTATCCCAACCTAGTTGTGGATGTCCTTGGTTAGCATCAACTGAACCTAACAATTGATTATCACGTGCATATCTCAACTCGTGTTGGAAAGTATGTCCAGCTAAAGTTGCATGGTTTGCTTCAATATTAAACTTGAAGATTTTATCTAAACCATATTTTTGTAAAAATGCATGTCCAGTAGCAACATCTGTATCATATTGATGAGAAGTTGGTTCTTTCGGTTTAGGTTCAATTAAAAATTGTCCTTCGTAACCAATTTCTTCAGCATAACTTTTCGCCATTTTGAAGAAATTAGCTAAGTTATCTAATTCTAATTTCATATCAGTATTTAATAAGCTTTCGTAACCTTCACGACCACCCCAGAATACAAAGTTTTCAGAACCTAACTTTTTAGCAATTTCTAAAGATTTTTTAACTTTTGCTGCTGCATATGCGTATACTTCAGCATTAGAAGAAGTTGCTGCACCATGAACAAAACGCTCGTGAGTGAAATTGTTAGTTGTATTCCATAATAATTTCTTACCAGTCTGTTTCATCTTCTCTTGAATTAAATCTACAATCACATCTAAATTTTCATTAGATTCTTTTAAAGTTTTACCTTCTGGAGCAATATCTACATCGTGGAAACAGAAATATTCGATACTTAATTTTTCCATGAATTCAAAAATTGCTTCAACACGAGCCTTCGCTTTACCCATTTCATCTAAATTATCCCAATCACGCTCAGCCGTACCAACACCGAATGGATCTGAAAGGTCAGCTGTGAACGTATGCCAGTATGCAACACTAAATCTTAAATGTTCCGCCATCGTTTTGTCGCCAAGTTTTTCTTCTGGATTATAATATTTAAAACTAAATATATTATTTGAGTTAGAACCTTCGTATTTTATTTTATCAACGTTAAAGTATGTCATGATAATCCCCCTAGTTTTAGTTGGTTAGTTTATTAAACAAACTAACTTTAAAAACAATATAGCATAACGAAATAAATATGTAAACGCTTACTCATTAAATTAAAAATATAGATTTAACCCAAATTTATTTTCATAACTTCTAGCTATTAGTGATCAGGTAAAATCTAAAAAATTCAAATATAAAAAAGGAGTGGGTAGAAATCTAATTTTATGAAAAAGATTTCGTATCCCACTCCTTTTAACCTATTATAGAAAATATCCTACATAAGTCATATGTGCAATTAAATTATAAATTGTATTATGGCGATTACTATTAATATAATTAGCATTCCTCGTTGAATAGAATCAGGTACTTTCTTACCCACTTTCAATCCTATCGGTGCAAAAATAATACTACCAATTATCAAAAAAATTGCACTTTCTACTGGTATATATCCTTGCATTAATTTTATAAAAAATGCCCCTACTGAAGATATAAAAGCAATTGCTATGCTATTGTTCACTACCGTATTCATTGGTAATTTAAATAATGCTAATAATACAGGAATGATGATAAATGCTCCACCTGCACCCACAATTCCCGAAATTACACCAATTCCAAATCCAACTATAATAAGTAGCAAAGGTTTAGATTTCGTCTCTTGTGTAGTAGGTTTAACTTTAATAAACATCAATATTAAAGCAAGTATGGCGATTATTACATATACCGTATTTACAAAAGTAGCATTAAACAAACTAGCTAAAATTGCCCCTAACATGCTTCCAATCAACATACCCCCTCCCATATATATAACAAGTTTAGGAGAGAAAGCTGGTTGTTTTCTTGCATTTAATGATCCACTAAGTGTACTGAAAAATACTTGACTAGAGGTAAGTCCCGAAGCAATATATGCACTATACGCAGGTATACCTATTAATGGTGGCAATATAAGAATAGCTGGGTAAATAATAATTGCGCCCCCAATACCTATTAATCCAGATATAAATCCACCCAGTACGCCAATTAGCAACATAATAGTCATATTTGCTATATCCATTATTTACTTTTAACTAATAAATTAACTGCTTCATTAATTAATTCTTGAGAACTTTCATTATTTTCTTCTGCTGTTTTGACGCATTCTATTAAATTTTCACTAATTATAATCCCCATTAAACGTTGTATAGAACCTTTAGATGCACTAAGTTGCGTAATTATATCTTTGCAATCTTTTTCTTCTTCCATCATTTTTACGACACCATTTAATTGACCTTGTATTCTATTTATACGATTAATCATTTTTTTATCATAAGTCATATTCATTTCCTCCACATAAATTGATTAAGTTAATAATAATAAATTAAAACAAAATTGTCAAATACCCCTATAGGTATTTGACAAATGATTCTATCCGTTTTATTATACCCTCATAGGTATTTATAGGAGGTAAGTATGGAACAATACAAAGAAGTACACATTAATTCATTAAACAAAGAAGAATTAGAAAAATTGGCAAAAATGGGTCAATTGATTGATGTTAGAACAAAAGAAGAATATGAATTAGGACACATTAACGGTTCAACTTTACACCCAGTAGAAGAGATTAAATCATTCAATAAGAATAGCAACAAAACGTATTATATACATTGTAAAAGCGGTAACCGAAGCACTAAAGCTTGCGATTATTTAGCCAAACAAGGTTATGATGTCGTGAATTTAAAGGGTGGATATAAAGATTATGAAGCAAAGAACTTCAATAGTGCTCCTTTAATAGAAAAAGATATTGAAATCAAAGAGAATCGTAAACAATTTGATTTTAGAGGTCTTCAGTGCCCTGGACCTATTGTTAATATCAGTAAAGAAATTAACAATATTTCAACGGGTGAGCAAATCGAGCTAACAGTTACAGATCCTGGTTTCAATAGTGATATTAAAAGTTGGGCGAAACAAACAGGGAATACCCTTGTAAATCTTACTGAAGAAGCAAATGTAATTAATGCAATTATTCAAAAAGAAAAGCCAAAAGAATTTGAAATCAATGACACTGCTACAGGTACAACAATTGTTTTATTTAGCGGTGAGTTAGATAAGGCAGTAGCAGCAATGATCATCGCAAATGGCGCTAAAGCAGCAGGTAAAGATGTAACTATTTTCTTTACTTTTTGGGGCCTCAACGCATTAAAAAAAGCGCAATCAACTCGCGTTAAAAAGAAAGGTATTTCCAAAATGTTTGACCTTATGTTACCTAAGGATCCAATACATATGCCATTATCAAAAATGAATATGTTTGGACTAGGTAATATTATGATGCGTTATGTAATGAACAAGAAAAATGTTGATTCTTTATACTCACTTATCGATCAAGCAATCGATCAAGATATAAAGTTAATTGCTTGTACCATGAGTATGGATGTTATGGGAATTTCAAAAGAAGAATTAAGAGATGAAGTCGATTATGGTGGCGTAGGTACTTATATTGGACATACTGAGCAAGCAAATCATAACTTATTTATCTAATTAATAAAATCTATTTTAAAAAGGAGTTTTTTTATGTTTTTCAAACAATTTTATGAAGACAATTTATCACAAGCATCTTATTTAATTGGATGTCAACGTACAGGAGAAGCAATGATTATTGACCCTATACGAGATTTAACAAAATATTTAAAAGTTGCAGATAAAGAAGGATTCACAATTACTAAAGCTGCAGAAACACACATTCATGCTGATTTTGCTTCAGGTATTAGAGATGTGGCAAATAAATTGAATGCAAGTATATACGTATCTGATGAAGGTAAAGATGAATTTAATTATAAAAATATGCCTAAACAAACACATTTCGTTAAGCATCAAGATATTATCTATTTAGGAAAGATTAAATTAGAAGTCTTACACACTCCAGGCCATACCCCTGAGAGTATTAGTTTTTTACTTACTGACGAAGGTGGGGGTTCCAGTATACCAATGGGATTATTTAGCGGTGACTTCATCTTTGTTGGTGATGTAGGTAGACCAGATCTATTAGAAAAAGCTGTAAATGTTGAAGGTTCTACAAAAATCGGAGCAAAACAAATGTATCAGTCCATACAATTTGCTGCAACATTACCAGACTATATTCAAATTTGGCCAGGTCATGGTGCAGGGAGTCCTTGTGGTAAAGCGCTAGGTTCATTACCTACAACTACTTTGGGTTATGAGAAAATAAACAACTGGGCTTTTAATGTTAAAGATGAAACTTCATTTATCGAAACTTTAACACTCAATCAGCCAACTCCACCACACCATTTTTCACAAATGAAAAAAATAAATCAATTTGGTATGCAAATGTACCAACCATATAATGTTTACCCTAGTTCAAGCAATACACAAACTGCTTTTGATCTTCGAAGTAAAGAAGCATTCCATGGTGGTCATATGCATGGAACTATCAATATTCCTTTTAATAAAACTTTTATAAATCAAATTGGTTGGTATTTAGATTATGACAAAGATATTGAATTAATTGGCGATAAATCTACCGTTCAACAAGCTATTCATGCTTTACAATTAATTGGTTTTGAAAATGTAAAAAGTTACCGTTTGCCACAAACAAATATCGTCACATCATCTATTCATAGTTCTGAAATGACTGGTGAAGAACATAATGTATTAGATGTTCGTAATGATGATGAATGGCGTAAAGGTCATTTAAAACAAGCAATTCATATTCCTCACGGTAAACTTTTAAATGAAGATATACCTTTCGATAAAAATGACCTAATTTATGTACATTGTCAATCAGGTGTTAGAAGTTCAATAGCGGTAGGAATATTAGAATATAAAGGATTTACGAATATTGTTAACGTTAGAGGTGGCTATCAACATTTACCAGCATCTTTAAAATAGTTTTCTTCTGCAATAGAACTATAAAAATCCCTCAATCCGAAAATTCAATTCGGATTGAGGGAGTTTTTTATAAAGACAATTACGAACTTTGATTATTCATTTGAATTAGTCTTTTATGATTTTATATCTAAGTATATATCATTAATCTGCAGTACTTTTTGGATAATTGCTAATGTGCCACCTAACAAAGTTGCAAATTTCACATTTGATGTTAATTTTATTTGAATTTCGTTACGTGAATATTGTTTGAACTGGTTCTTAATTGCTTCTAATATTTCAGGCATTTCATTGAACAATGGACAGTTAATGTAAATTGCATTCGGATTAAACTGGGTGTTTAAATTATGTATTAAAACAGCAATTTTATTTATAAATTGTTCCATTTCTTCAACTACGACTGGATTTTTTTCATTATAAAATTGAATTAATTTGCTAAGTGTCATCTTCTCATTTAGTTGATTACTTAAATTATGCAATAAAGCTTCTTGTGAAAAAATATCTTCAATCTTATGAAAGATCTCCACATTATCGCTAACTTTTGAGACAAGTGTTTTTCCAATTTCACCCGCTTCCCCATTTGCACCACGATACAATTGATTATTAATAATAAGCCCAGCACCAATACCTTTATGTATACTTAAAGCAATAAGATTATTGTAGGATAAATTATGATTAAAATTACGTTCATATAACGCTGAAAGATTCGCTTCATTTTCAACTACGACTGGAACATCAGCAATTCTTCTTATCTCTTTACCAATAGATATCCCTTCAGTTTCATGGAATGGTAAATATGTCACATGCTGCTCATTATCCACAACTCCATGTATAGAAACAGACACACCTAATAGTCCGTTATAAGTATCAAGTTTCTCCTGAATATCAATATGTTTTTTTATTATGCTTAATATACTACTAACCTTTTCATCAGGTAAATCATAAGATTCATGCTTAATGACATTACCATCAAAATAATTGTACATCACTTCAACAGAACTATAAGTTAAATCCAAAGAAATAAAATAACCATAAAGATGATTAACCTTCAGAAGAATAGGTTTTCTACCACCACTCTTCGTGCTATCACCCTCACCAACCTCATTAACAAGAGATTTATACTTTAACTTATTCAAAATACTAGAAATCGTTGCCTTATTAATCTCAAGATTTTTAGATATTTGAGTACGCGAAATATTATGATGGTTATAAATTTCCCTTAGCACTCTTTTTTCATTATCATTTATATTTAAAATATTTTCCATAATTGCCTACCCCATAAGTTATTTTGAATTTAGTTTATAGTTTATCATGTATTTTTATACCAACTATTTTAACATAAATTAGGAAAAGTCAAATTTTAGTGAGGAATGAGGACAGTGTTCTGCCATCATCGATACTACTTATTAAAGTTAATTATTTACTTTAGGTCTGATTTTTTAATTGATATAAAAATAATAATAGTGAATATTATGAGATATATGTATGTATAGATGACATTAAACAAAGTTAAATGATTTATTTTTGGATTATCACCATGTATGAGCAAGTTGTTAATTTCATAAAATGGTGGTAACAACCACATTAATGGTCTCAAAACTAATGAAGTTTCTCCTATTACATCTTTTAATAATGCTATCAGCAAAACTAAAACACCTATCAGCCAAGAAAATTTCTTGTTTGATAATGATGTGCTCGTAATTAAAAAAGCAATTGAGATACCTAATAGTCCTCCTGTTAAATGACTATATAGTCCAAATAATATATGAATGAGTTCAATGTTTTTATTATAAACATCAATCAATAAGGGATATATCATCGAAAAAAGTATCATAGGCAGTAAAAACAATAATGAAAAAACAAGTTTCCCCATTAGATATTTTGTAACTGAACCTAATTGAATATAATGTAGTTCTTTTTCGCTAATTGAATCCATTTTTAAAATTGTAACTGTAAGCCAAGTCGAAATAAAGGTAAGTACAATAAAGCTTGAATCGTAACTAGATAAAATTGATGTATTTTTATAAGCATATAATATTACAATCCATGCAATATACACGACATAACAAGGTACATATTTATAACTCTTACCAAAGTTCTTCAATTGATAGACTAGAAAATTAACCATTTATATATCCTTCACTTCTACTATAGGTTTGTTGTTCTCAATCAAGTATTTTAACACTTCATTACTTTTCTCAGAACTTACTGTAACATAAATTTTTGATTGATCTGTTTTTACATTATCTATACTTTGATAATTATTAAGTATATCCATTGTATGATAGTTGTAATTACATACAATGAGCTTTAACTGACTTTTTGATGAATCAAATACTTGTTGTTTTCTATTTAAGATACCAGTATTAATATCTAATACATGTGTACATATTTCAGCTGCAAAATCGATTTCATGAGATGTGAAGACAATGGTTTTTAAACCTTGGAGCTCTTTAATCATATCTGTTAGTGACTTTTGACTATCTAAGTCCAATCCTGATAATGGTTCGTCAAATAAATAAATATCCGCATCAGATGATAGTGCTTGTATGACATTAACTTTTTGCAATGTACCTTTTGAACAATATCTTAATTTTAAATTTTTTTGAGACGAAAGATTAAATATATCCACATAATGGTTAATCGTATCTATATTTAATTTGTAAATATGTGAAATATAATTCATATATTCATCAATTGTAAGATTTAAATTTTCTGGGAAATGATCAGGCGTATATGCTATTTTAGTAATATTTTTAATTATTTTTCCTTTAGTAGGCTTTAAAAATCCGGCAATCATCCTTAAAGTCACACTCTTACCAGAACCATTAGTTCCTCTTAAAAATATTGTAGCGTTTTTTGGAAGTTTAAAAGATAGACTTTCAATAGCAATTTTGTTATTAAATTTTTTTGTTAAATTGTTAGCTATTATAGCATTGTCATCCAAATTATCACCTCTTAAACTTTATATTCTTAATTCAAAATATTTTCCATAATTGCCTACCCCATAAGTTATTTTGAATTTAGTTTATAGTTTATCATGTATTTTTATACCAACTATTTTAACATAAATTAAATTAAACCTTAGAACAACTTAAAACCTCACTTAGGTTATCATCTTCGTTCTTTTATTTTTTTTTATTATTTCAATAAATTACGTATTTCCAATATGACGATTTTTTATGCAAAGTCGTTGTATGTTTTTCAAATTTTTGACATTTATGCAATCTAAATAGCCAATTAGGGAATTTTTAACATTTTTTATTTGTTTGATTTTATACTTAATGTATCTTAAATAGAAAGAGGGTATGCATATGGATTTCACTGGTGTTATTACAAGCATTATTGATTTAATCAAGACTTGCATTCAGACTTTCGGTTAATTTTTTCAACTAAAAAACAGAGGAAATATTCAACGACTTGATTGTTTCCTCTGTTTTCTATGTATTGTTGTAAACACAACAATTTTATTTTTTATTCAATATATTTCTCAATTCTTCTATTTCATCTTGTGATAGATCTTCTTTTTCTACAAAGTTTAAGACAAGTGAATTGAAACCGCCTTTGTATACTTTATTGATAAAGTTTTTAGATGTTTTATATTTTATATCACTTTCTTCTACAAGAGAGTAATATTGAAAAATTTTATTGTCTTTTTTACGATCTATAAATCCTTTTTTATACAATCTCGTTATAAGTGTACGAATGGTTTTTGGACTCCAGTCCTTTTGCATTTGTATTTCTTCTATTATATTATTCGCACTTGCATATTTTTTCATCCAAATGATATTCATAACTTCCCATTCTGCAGATGATATTTCATACGTTTTATTATCCATTATATTAACTCCATTTCTTTTAAAATACGCTCAGAAATTTGTTGTGCTTTTTCGCCATTCGCATTGTCTTCGCCTTTTAAATGTGTAGCAAAATAATACGTATTATCTTTCGTTTCAACATAACCTACGAACCATCCATTTGCTTCTTTGTGATTCACGATTCCTGTTCCAGTTTTACCTACATATTTATAAGTATCTTTTTGTTTCAAAGTCATACTATTTTCAACTTTTTCAATAGCCTTATTATCAAAATGCATGTTATGTTGTTTCATATTTTTCAACAAATTAACCTGTTCTATTGCAGAAATTTTTAATGAAGATTCATTCCAATAATTTTCATTCCCTGATATTTCTTCATTACCATATTCAATTTGATCTAAATAAGATTTAACCTCATCTTGTCTTAAATGTTTGTTTAAATTTTCGTAATACCAATTTACTGAATATTTCATTGAAGAATTTAAATTTTGATCTTGGTTCCATTCTTTAAATGGATATTGATGTTTATCCCATTGTTGTTCTGTATGATTTAATGAGAGTAAATTTTGGTCGAATGCCATTAACGCTAAATAAATTTTGTAAGTAGAATTAGGTGAATATCGTTGTTTACTTTCTGGTTCATTATAAATAGAATAAGCTTGCTCCCGTTCATTATAAAGCACAAAACTTCCATCAAATTCTTTGAAATACGGAGCTAGTTGATTTAATTTTTTATATGATACATTTGTTTCATATTTATCTTGTTGAACATGTGCAGATAGTAACGGTGCTTGTATTAAAAGCGATATACTACATACAATATACGCAACAATACGCTTGTTTCGATTAGGTTTAGGCATTGAATCATAAAGTGCAATATACTTAACACGTTCTTTAATATTTGAATTAAAACCTAGTAAATATTGTGCTGCCACATTATTTATGTGATGAGATTTTAAAATAGAGCATTTTAATATCGATTCACCATAACGTATATGTTCATGTCGATTCAAAATTTTTAAAACGTTTCTATCACATACTTTTTCACAGTCGTTGTCCATCATTGTTTTACTTATATATAATGCAGGATTAAACCAGAATATTATTTTAAAAACAACATAAAGCTGGTTGAATATTAAGTCATGACTTTTCACATGTGATAGTTCATGTAGAATAATATATTCAATTTCTTTGTCATTCATGGTTTCGACTACGACAGTTGGTAGTACAATTTGGGATTTCACTATACCAAATACCATCGGATTATCAATGTTTGAACTATAACTAATTGTTATATGCTTTTTGTAGAACTGCATCTTACTTTGACATACTTTAAGTCGTTCATTAAGATATGGCGATTCCAATGACGAACTTTTAATAATATCAATTTGTCGGAATGCCTTAATCATATAAAATAAGCACAACAAACTACCAAATACCCATATCAAAAGAATCATATACGTTATATTTGAGGTCTCAAACTGATTAACATTAATTGCTAAGTCTTTCGTAACAGATGATTGTTGACCATCTAACATATGACTAACCGAAGAAGTCGTGTCAGATACATTTCGATTCATCATATCTTTTGAAAATGTAAAATTCGATATTTTGTAAAATGGTATTAATGGAATTAACGTGGATACGAGCACTAATAACCAAATCTTGTGTGACATAATATTTTGAGTATATTTTATATAGATCATTCTCACTAAAAAAATTACACATATCGTGAGCAATGAACTGATTATACTTAACATTAAAAATGATGATAACACCTGCTACACCTCCATATCACAAAAATTATAACATTATTTTGACATAAATACTACATTTGTAATATACTACAAATGTAGTCCTATATAAGGAGGATATTGATGAAAAAGATAAAAATTGTTCCACTTATTTTAATAGTTGTAGTTGTCGGGTTTGGTATATATTTTTATGCTTCAAAAGATAAAGAAATTAATAAAACTATTGATGCAATTGAAGATAAAAATTTCAAACAAGTTTATAAAGATAGCAGTTATATTTCTAAAAGCGATAATGGCGAAGTAGAAATGACTGAACGTCCGATAAAAATATATAAAAGTTTAGGCGTTAAAGATATAAACATTCAGGATCGCAAAATAAAAAAAGTATCTAAAAATAAAAAACGAGTAGATGCTCAATATAAAATTAAAACAAACTACGGTAACATTGATCGCAAAGTTCAATTTAATTTTGTTAAAGAAGATGGTATGTGGAAGTTAGATTGGGATCATAGCGTCATTATTCCAGGAATGCAGAAAGACCAAAGCATACATATTGAAAATTTAAAATCAGAACGTGGTAAAATTTTAGACCGAAACAATGTGGAATTGGCCAATACAGGAACAGCATATGAGATAGGCATCGTTCCAAAGAGTGTATCTAAAAAAGATTATAAAGCAATCGCTAAAGAACTAAGTATTTCTGAAGACTATATCAAACAACAAATGGATCAAAATTGGGTACAAGATGATACCTTCGTTCCACTTAAAACCGTTAAAAAAATGGATGAAGATTTAAGTGATTTCGCAAAAAAATTTCATCTTACAACTAACGAAACAGAAAGTCGTAACTATCCTCTAGAAGAAGCGACTTCACATCTATTAGGTTATGTTGGTCCCATTAACTCTGAAGAATTAAAACAAAAAGAATATAAAGGTTATAAAGATGATGCAGTTGTTGGTAAAAAGGGACTGGAAAAACTTTACGATAAAAAGCTCCAACATGAAGATGGCTATCGTGTCACAATCTTTGACGATAATAGCAATACAATCGCACATACATTAATCGAGAAAAAGAAAAAAGATGGCAAAGATATTCAACTAACTATTGATGCTAAAGTTCAAAAGAGTATTTATAACAACATGAAAAATGATTATGGCTCAGGTACTGCTATCCACCCTCAAACAGGTGAATTGTTAGCACTTGTAAGCACACCTTCATATGACGTGTATCCATTTATGTATGGTATGAGTAACGAAGAATATAATAAATTAACTGAAGATAAAAAAGAACCTCTGCTCAACAAGTTCCAGATTACAACTTCACCAGGTTCAACTCAAAAAATATTAACAGCAATGATTGGGTTAAATAACAAAACATTAGACGATAAAACAAGTTATAAAATCGATGGTAAAGGTTGGCAAAAAGATAAATCTTGGGGTGGTTACAACGTTACAAGATATGAAGTGGTAAATGGTAATATCGACTTAAAACAAGCAATAGAATCATCAGATAACATTTTCTTTGCTAGAGTAGCACTCGAATTAGGCAGTAAGAAATTTGAAAAAGGCATGAAAAAACTAGGTGTTGGTGAAGATATACCAAGTGATTATCCATTTTATAATGCTCAAATTTCAAACAAAAATTTAGATAATGAAATATTATTAGCTGATTCAGGTTACGGACAAGGTGAAATACTGATTAACCCAGTACAGATCCTTTCAATCTATAGCGCATTAGAAAATAATGGCAATATTAACGCACCTCACTTATTAAAAGACACGAAAAACAAAGTTTGGAAGAAAAATATTATTTCCAAAGAAAATATCAATCTATTAACTGATGGTATGCAACAAGTCGTAAATAAAACACATAAAGAAGATATTTATAGACCTTACGCAAACTTAATTGGCAAATCCGGTACTGCAGAACTCAAAATGAAACAAGGAGAAACTGGCAGACAAATTGGGTGGTTTATATCATATGATAAAGATAATCCAAACATGATGATGGCTATTAATGTTAAAGATGTACAAGATAAAGGAATGGCTAGCTACAATGCCAAAATCTCAGGTAAAGTGTATGATGAGCTATATGAGAACGGTAATAAAAAATACGATATAGATAAATAACAAAACAGTGAAGCAATCCGTAACGATGGTTGCTTCACTGTTTTATTATGAATTATTAATAAGTGCTGTTACTTCTCCTTGAAATACAATTTCTTCATTTTCATTGTATGTTGAAAGTGACACTGTAACGAGTCCATTTTCTTTTTTAATGGATTTCTTATTTGTAATTTCAGCGATAACGTACAATGTATTACCCGGGTATACAGGTTTAATAAATTTAACGTTATTCATTTGTGTTCCTGCTACAACTTCTTCTCCGTATTTACCTTCTTCTACCCATAATTTAAATGATATTGAAAGTGTATGCATGCCAGATGCAATGATACCTTTAAACCTACTTTGTTCTGCTTTTTCTTTATCTATATGCATATATTGAGGATCAAAAGTTGTTGCAAATTGGATAATTTCTTCTTCTGTAATATGAAGGCTTTTTGTTTTGAATGTTTCTCCTACTATAAAATCATCGTATTTCATATATGTCTCTCTTTCTTATTCAAATTACTTTTTTAGTATGTAACATGTTAAAGGTAAGTCTACCGTCACTGAAACGTAAGACTCACCTCTAACTTTCTATTGAGACAAATGCACCATTTTATCTGCATTGTCTGTAAAGATACCATCAACTCCCCAATTAGCAAGTTGGTTTGCACGTGCTGGTTTGTTTACAGTCCATACGTTCAATTCATAACCCGCTTCTTTTACCATTTTTACTTTTGCTTTAGTAAGTTTGGCATCTTCAGTGTTTACTATTTTAGCATTACAGTAATCTAAAAGTGTTCTCCAGTCTTCACGAAACGAAGTTGTATGGAATATAACTGCTCTGTTATATTGTGGCATGATTTCTTCTGCAAGTTTAACAAGCACAACATTAAAGCTTGAAATGAGCACTTCTTGATTCTGATTTAAGTTTGTTAATTGTTCTTCCACTTGCTTAACCATACTTTTAGAAAGTGCTAGTCCATTCGGTCCAGTAATACCTTTTAATTCTACATTTAAATTCATATTATATTCATTTGCTATTTTTACTACATCATCGAAAGTTGGCAAATGTTCATCTTTGAATTTTTCACCAAACCAAGATCCTGCAGAAGCATCTTTAATTTCATCATAATTCAATTCAGTTATTTCCCCGGACATATTTGTAGTCCGTTCTAAATAATCATCATGAATGATAATCAGTTGTTCATCTTTTGTAATTGCAACATCTAACTCCAACCAGTTTATACCTTCTACTTCTGAAGCAGCTTTAAATGATGCAATTGTATTTTCCGGAGCTTTACTAGGTAATCCTCTATGTCCATATACAGTTAGCATATTACCTCTCCTTGCATTTTTATTTTTTTAATTAACGTAACTGTATTATCACATTAATCGCACTTTTATTTCCATTAAAAAGAGATGAATATCATAAATAAAGAAGTCGATAGATTCGTATTGATTATGGAGTTAATCTACGTCTCATCTCATTTTTAAAAAATCATTTATGTCCCAAGCTCCATTTTGTAATCAAGTCTAGTTTTTCTGTACCCCTTATCTGCAATTTTACTGAGAACTGCTTTTAACTTACCCCTTATCAGCGATTTTGCATGGAATTGCTTTTAACGCACCTCTTATCTGCAATTTTGCCTAGAACTGCTTTTAACTTACCCCTTATCAGCGATTTTGCATGGAATTGCTTTTAACGCACCTCTTATCTGCAATTTTGCCTAGAACTGCTTT
>NZ_JAJNIF010000021.1:0-19256 GCF_022386595.1 Mammaliicoccus sp. G-M28 | reverse complement strand
TCTACAATTTTTTCTTCGTCGATTACATTGTACTAAAGTGAGCTATATATGGCTCTTATTTTATTACACAATTATATGGACATATTCGATATCTCTGGAGTCTTCGTGCGTTTTGACTGTATTTGAGCTGAATCGCACGATATCTCTGGAGTCTTCGTGCGTTTTGGACCGATTTTATCTGAATCGCACGATATCTCTGGAGTCTTCGTGCGTTTAAATTAGTTTTTCTACTCTCACCCTTATTTATAATATACTTTAGTTTTGTTTTTCATTTTAACTTTGAACTCTTCTTTCATTATATAAGAAAGTGTATTTCTATGAATGCCATTACACCATTTTCTAGCTTCTCTCATTGTGAAGGGTTCCCCTTTAATGCATAGCAATTCTTCAAGTGTCTTCAAGACTAATTTCTTCCTTGAAATTCTGCTAAAACAGAAATTACATGTAATCATTTTTTGCTTTTCTTTCAAAGTCTCACTGATAATATTCTTACAATGTGTACATCTTATTCCAGGATTTATATTTTCGAATTTAAACTTTGGGTATTGATGATATTCGTCTTCAAAAGGAGAATTTAGCTTTTGCAGGGAAGTGTTAATTAAGTGGTTTTGCTGAGGATTTTCATTTTTAATTAAGTGTTTTACTTTATTTAATTGAGTAGGTAAAATAATCAAGTCATTGTTTACATTACCAGTTAACTTAAAATTTTCATTAATAAAAACCAAGTAACTCTTTATCATTCTTTGGATATTTAATCTTTTAATTAAAAGTTCTAAATAGTATTCGTTTCTTTCTAACTGTGCTGTTGGATACTTTATAATAAAACCACTTTGCCCAATTAAATTACCATTTTTAAATTCATAACTGCCATAATAATTTTTTATTTCAAACTGATAGATGATTTTATCTGTTATCACTATAAAATCATATTGATAATCTTGATTGTTTCTAAGTTGTAAATTATAAATATATTCTACATTTTCAATGCAACTTAATAATTCTAAAAATTTATTTTCTCCCTCTTTTCCTTTCTTATATGTTTCATACTTTTGAATATCTTGCTGTTTAATACTTGTTCTTCCAATTAAAGATTCAATTAAATTATAATAATTTTTACTCATGAAGGCACCTTCTTTGTTGTCATATTCTATTTCCATTTTAATCCAATTCAATCAAAAAATCGAGGTTGGGACAATTCAAATGTCTCAACCTCGAACTTATTTTATCTATATAAATGATTCAAATATTAGTTGTTTTCCTGGTACGGCTTTCTCATCAAATCCATCTAAGAATGGTTGGTTATCATATGGTACTTTAATTCTTTCTACATTTATCGCACCATCTTTAACTTCTACAATTCCATATACTGCATAAGCGCCATTGTTCAAACCTACAGATCCTGGATTAAAATATATTGTCTCAATATCATCAAAATGGTGTAATACATGATTATGTCCAAAGGTTACAAAATCTGCATCTAAGCCATTAAATAATCCATGCACATGTTCTAATGAGGGCTCAACGATTGGTTCAAATGGATCGTCACTAATATGTTGCTTGATATTTTCTTCAAGTATACGATAATGAGTGAAATAAAATTTTAATCCTTCAATATCTTCAGTAACTTCACGTTGCAAGTTGTTCAAAAAGTTATAATACTTAGTATCTAAATGTTCCACTATCCATTGATGATGTTCATAAAATTTATTTTTTAAACTTTCAGGATAATCTTCTTTATTAGCAACTGCCATTATTGCTTCATCATGGTTTCCAGCAATATAAGTCATATCATCTCTATTTGTAATAACTTCTAGAACTTCATTCGTTTGATGTCCGACACCAATGTTATCGCCTAAATTATAAATGTGTTTAATGTCTTTTTTATTATCTATATCTGTAAGTACAGCTGTCAAAGCATCATAGTTTCCGTGTATATCTGTTAAAATTGCAAATTTAACCATAATACAACTCCTTAATGATTAATTATTAAATTGCTCAACCGCTTCTTTAATTTCTATGTCTCCTGATACCACTTGAAATTCTTGTCCAATTTTACCATCATTATTTAATACTTCTTGTATCACATTAGCAACGTCTTCGCGTGGTACTTTTCCGCGTTCAACTTCTTCTGCTATTTCTACTTTACCTAATCCATCATCGTTAGTTAATAATCCTGGATGCACAATTGTATATGGTAAACCAGAATTTCTTAAATGAACATCAGCATAATGTTTAGCAATTGTATAAGGTTTCAAGTCACCTTCAAATGCTGATCTTCTAGTATCAAATGAAGAAACGAGTACGAAATGTTTTGTACCTGCTTTCTTACTAGCTTCTATTGATTTAACAGCACCATCTAAATCAATGATAATCGTTTGATCTGCTCCAGTGTGACCACCAGATCCAGCAGTAAACACAACTTTATCTGCATCTTTTATTTTTTCAGAAATATCATTAATATCATCATATTCTAAATCAAGTGACACTGTTTTGGCACCTAATTCTTCAAAGAAAGCTGCTTGGCTATTTTTTCTAATGCCTGCTGTTACTTCATTTCCTTGATCGATTAAACTTTTTACTAAATGTCTTCCAATTTGTCCATTAGCACCTATTACGAATATATTCATTTAAAACACTCCTTTAAATTTTTTCATGTATAAATTGATAATTGTGCAATCTATCTGAGGTAATTAACCTTTCTGTTACTTCATATGGCTTTTCATAATTCATATCTGATACAACAATAGAACCGTCACTTTTCACTTCATTAACGATCGCAACATGTCCTAATTCACCATAATCAGTTTGTAATATAGAACCTTCTCTTGGTTGACCATCGACTTTATAACCTTCATCTTTAGCACGATCATCCCACTGTTTTGCATCACCCCAAGATGATCCAATTCTTTTATCAATATTTAATCTTTCTTCATAAACATAAAATGTACATTGACCTTCTTGATAAAAATTTCCTAACGAGCGGTCATCTGTTTTATCATTTTTCTTAATTTGTTCTGTCCGTATAGCTATTTCTTTTTCCTTTATTTGCTTTTTGATATCTTCAGTGTAATCACTTATAAAATCAAATCCACCTTGGCTTCTAAAAAGAAATGCCATTGCAATAATAGCAGTCCATGTAGCAATGAACACAATAAATCGGAATAACTTTTTCATAGTCCACTCCTAAAAATCTTATACTTTAAATATATGAGTAATTTAATACGATATCAAACAAAGTGCTTATTACCTTCTTTTAAAAGTTTGTAATTATTATAATATTTTTGACAATTAAATGACATTTGCAATGTTATTTATGTTACCCTAATTATACAAATAAACAATGAGGTGAATCTTATGTTCAAATTCCAATTGGACTACTATAGAAATGGACAAGGCTTACATATCAAAACAATTTTATTAACAATCCTTTCCTCAATTATTATGGTTCTATTAATGTTAATTCCGGGTATTGCATTTATAATTGGAGGATTTTCTTTAGCGGCATCACAAGACTTTTCAGGTGAACCATCAGGCGGTGGCATAGCAACATTTCTAATCTCAATGGTCATAGGGTTTATATTATTTATTCTGATGTATATTTTTATATTAATCCCTATAGCTTATGGAATTCTAAAATTCTATAAAGATACAGATTTAGGCATTAGCCCACGCTTTAGTGATTTATTCATGTTCTTAAAAAAAGGAAACTATGTTAAAACATTAAAGCTAACTTTAATTATTGGTTTAATTAGTGTAGCAATGTATTTCATTGTTTACATAGTTGTCATTATTGTAGAAGTGATATTCTTCGCAATATTTGGTACTTCAATGGCGTTATTGCAACCAAGTTCAGGTAGTGAAGGTATTGGTGCAATGTCTATATCATTCATCGTAATCATGTTATTTATGATATTGGTATTATTTGCCTTATTTATACCTTTATATTATTTTGTTATCTTTATAGTTAACACAGTACTTGTCCATATTGATCAAAGATCATTACCTACAATAACTAAATTCTCAATCGGTTGGAACATAACAAGTAAGGGACCTCATAGTGCTTGGAAGTTATTATTCAGTAATTTAATTTATATTGTAGCAGCGTATATTATCATAGCAATCATTGGAATTATAGCAGCAGTTATTGTTTCATTGATGCCAAGTGTGATACAAATATTATTCGCAATTATAGGTTATATACTATTCTACCTATTTATGTTTGCAGTATTCTACTTCTTATATGGTAGCCTTATGAACTTCTATCATAAAAATAAAAATGCACTTTATCCAAAAAATAACTAAAGTTAAATTTTAAGAGCTCAATTAATTTTGAGCTCTTTTTTTATTTATCTTTACGAACGCTTCCCCTGTTTTTTATCTCCTTCCATTTTTCTTACATCAAATTTTTAACGCCATATATCGATTGAAATTCAAAGTCTGGCTCTACTTCTATATATTCAAACTCACTAAAATTACGATTTATCCATGCAGTTTTAAATCCAAACTTTTGTGCTCCGACAATATCCCACTTATTAGATGATACGAACAGAATTTCTTGTTTCTCATATGGAATCCTTTCTTCTAATAATACATATCCATTAGAATTGGGTTTATACATACCAAATTCTTCAAGCGCTAAAATATGTTTAAAGCTACTATCGATATTTGAATGTTTCAATACTTTTTGAATCATTTCTTGATTGCCATTACTAAATATAACTTTATCGATATGTGATATATCATTTAATGATTGAGTTACTTCAGGGAATACTTGCAAGCGATAATACTCTTCCACACACTCATTTACGTCACTTAATGAATAGTCAAAATCATTTCTATCAAGTACATATTCGAGTGAATCTTTTATAACTTTACTAAATGGTTTATATTGATCTACTAGCTGTCTAACATGAGTATATTCTATAAGTTTATGACGCCAAGCTTTAGCTATTTTTTCTCCGTTTCCAGGAAATAATTTCTCACACTTTTCTTGGACACTATTTATATCGAATAAAGTTCCATATATATCGAAAACGACCGTTTTAATCATAATAATCACTCCTTAAAAATCCTTTCATTTTATTATATCCAAACGAATATAAAACAATCCCGCAAAATATATTGCTATCAATATATTTTGCGGGATTGACGATCTATAAAGTCACTATAAATAAAAATCAGACTGGATAAATTAATTATCACAGCCTGAATATCATTTTGTTATTTAAATAATTTAGTTTATTAAAAATTTCTTACTTAAGTAGTCAGCTACACCATTTTCTTCGTTTGTTCTTCTTGTTACTTCTTTACCCAATTCTTTTATATGATCTGGTGCATTTTTCATAACTATTGGGTAATCAACATGTTCTAGCATTTGTTTATCATTGTCACTATCACCAATTGCATATGTCTTAACATCTTTATCTAGTTCTAAATATTTTAACGCAGCTTCTATTGCTGTCGCTTTGTTTACACCCATAGGCATCGTTTCAAGATTACATGGTGTAGAATGAGAAATAGAAATATTAAGTTCTTCCTTCATTGGTAGAATGAGTTCTTCCCATTTTTTAATTTCTGTTTTATGCTTTTTGAAAAAATAAAACTTTGAATATGCATCTTCTGGTATTTCATCGACCCATTTTATTTTTTCACTTAATGCTTCTTGTCGAGATTTCCATTCATTAGCTTCTACATCTCCTGCTTGTTCAGTTGATATTTCTGACAGTAGCAATGTTTTATCGCGGTTTAATGCAATTCTATTTTTATAGTACGGGAATAATTCATAATATATTTGATGCTTTTCTGCTAAATCAACAAGTTTATGTACAGTTTCCATCGGCAGTTGATTTTTAAATATTTCTTTGCCATTAATATAACCTACTGCACCATTGGATGATAATATACCATCAACTTCAAAATTCTCAGGAACCAAATATGAAATCTCATCATAAGCTCGTCCAGTAGCTATAAATACTTTAATGCCTTTTTGTCGAACTTCTTGAATAATCTCATTAGTATAATCAGTTACTCTATTTTCTTCATTTAAAATTGTGCCATCCATATCTAAAAAAACCACTTGCGTTGTCATGTTGATGCCTCCATATAATTTATCAATATCTATTATTTCATGCTCATATAATAAAGGCAATATTTTAGATTTATATTACTTTTTAGATAATATTGGTCTATTGTTCTTAAATGAAACATCAACATTTATGTTAAATAAGTTACTCATATTTTTTTCATTAACAACGTCATTAATATTTCCTGATCGAAATACCTTACCGTCTTTTAATAATAAAATTTGCTTAAATACAGGCAACACTTCTTCTAGATGATGCGTAACATATATCATTGTTGGACCACTTTTATCTTGACCAATATTCTCAATTCTTTCCAATAAATCTTCTCTTGCAACAAAATCTAAGCCATTTGTTGGTTCATCAAGTATTAGAAGTCTCGGTTCTGACATTAAAGCTCTACCAATTAATACACGCGTTTGTTCACCTTGTGATAAATTCCCAAATCTTCGGTTAATATAATCCTTGGTAATACCTAATGCTTCGCAAATTTCATTTGCTTTATCTTTAATTTGTTTACTTGGTTCTTCATATACACCTATTGACGCATAAGCACCACTAATAACAGTCGTAAAAGCATTGTCTTCTTTTCTCATTTTCTTAAATAAAGATTGAGAAACATAACCAATTTGCTTTCTAATACCATCAGCTGAATATCCAAGTTCACCTTGTTTCATATCTAATATTTCAAATTCACCTGAAGAAGGCGCTGTATACGCATTAATAATATCAAGCATTGTGGATTTTCCTGCTCCATTTAATCCGTACAATACCCAATGCTCTCCATCAACTATTTCCCAAGAAATATCTTTTAGTATGTATTTACCTTCACGTATCCAGTTAATATGTTTCAAATCAAGAAGCATATTTACATCTCCTTTAATTTACTGTTTTCATAATATTCACTAATTGTACATGAAAGTTTAAGTATATTAAAGATGATTGGATCAGAAGGTAATTTATAATTTATTGTATTTCAGGGTTTATTTCGAATCGTAAACCATCCGGTGAAGTTAGAATCTTGCTTTCAGCGTTTGGCATTTGTACTACTATATTTGCTAAACCATAACTATTGTCTGATTCTTCTCTTTTTTGATTTGATTGCCAAGTATTAATCGCAATATGATGGTGATAATTTTTAGTAGACATAAACAAAGCATTTGGAAAATTATCTACTACTGCTTTTAATCCTAAAGTATTTAAATAAAATTCTTTAGACGCTTCAATATCATTTGTTTTTAAATGTAAATGTCCAATTTTTGCATCAGCAGGCATTCCATTCCAACCTTCATTTGAAGCTTGTTCAACTAGCGCTTCTGCATTCACCTCATGTGTATCCATTGCAACATTGCCATCATTCCATTCCCAGTTACGCGCATCACGATCACGATATATTTCTATACCATTTCCATCTGGATCATTTAAATATAGTGCTTCAGACACTATATGGTCACCAGCACCTAACTGAACATTTAATCTTGAAGCGTGAATTAAGAAATCTGCTAAATCTGCTGTTGTAGGTAGTAATATTGCAATATGAAATAAACCCGCTTCTCTTATACTAGGTTTTCTTCCATCTTCTAATAATTTCAAAGTAATCGTATGTCCTGAATCACCTATTTCAAATACTGTTTCTGTTTCATTCTTAGTTCTTATTGTTAATCCAATTATATTGTCATAAAATACTGTCATTTTCTCTAAATCTGTAACATTTAACGTGATACCTTTAACTAATGTTGCATCTTTACCATGAAACATATATAACACCTCTTCTATTTTCTTTATCAATAATATTAGTATACTTTATATACTATAAAAAGTATACTAATATGTTTAAAAAAATGCCCATAAACGTCATACTCATCAGTAAGTCCGTCTATGAACAGTTCTTTTATATCTCTAATTCAAGTCTTACCATGTCTTTACATTGTATGCCATTCTCAAAAATAGGATCTTTATAATATTTAATGAAATAATCAATATCTATAGATTTCATTCTAAAACCAGCTTGTTGATAAAGTTTTAATTGACCAATACCAGAATTTCCGGTACCTACAGTTATAGTATGACAGTCTAATTCTTTACCGACTGTTATAATATGTTCAATTAATTGACGACCAATCCCTTTGTTTTGAAATTGAGGATCAACAGCTAAATTAACTAATTCCAAAGTGTTTGGTCTCGTTAACAATCCCACTACAATACCGATTGTTTGACCTTGTTTCTCATAAATGTAAACTTTACCTCTTAAAGTATAATCATTAATCGCTTGTTGATTGTCATCAGCTAAAGATAACAATTCATAATGTCTTTCCGTTAAAAACTTACATAATGATATCATTACTTCACCTACAACATTTCAATTTATTAAGCTTTCTTACGTTTAACAAACCAGATAATAAATACAATGATTCCAATAGCAATAATCGCATACATAAAGTTTGAATAAACATCCATATAGTTAACTATTTGATGCCAATTATCTCCAACTTTAGCACCAACTATAACTAGTATTAAATTCCAAATAAGTGTACCTAAAGTCGTTAATAATAAGAACAACCATTGATTCATACCACTCATACCAGCTGGGATAGAAATCAAACTTCTAATAAGTGGAATAAATCTGCAGAAGAACACCGTCCATGGACCATACTTATCGAACCATGCATCAGCTTTTCTTACATCTTCTTTCGTTAATCTTAAATACTTGCCCCACTTTTCAATAATTCTTTCGAGTCTATCAACGTTAAGTATACGACCAATCCAATATAAAATAACAGCTCCAAAAACTGATCCTATAGTAGAGGCAATAACCACACCTACTATTGTTAATTCTGATTTAGTTGTCATAAATCCTCCA
Organism: Mammaliicoccus sp. G-M28; assembly: GCF_022386595.1. Lineage (NCBI taxonomy): Bacteria > Bacillati > Bacillota > Bacilli > Caryophanales > Staphylococcaceae > Mammaliicoccus > Mammaliicoccus sp. G-M28. Next base: position 10,316 of record NZ_JAJNIF010000021.1, on the reverse strand, counting down.
AACGTCAAAATTACTTCTGACGGAATAGGAGGAAAAACATTTTCTAATAATATTAATAAGGCTATACCCAAATAACCAAATTGCTCCATGATACTTGTAATCCAACTCTCCATTAATTTGCTCCTTTAAGTTATCATCTTTATATAAATACCTTTTCAAGCTATAACATAAACCTTCAAAAATAATACTTAACTTAATTATATAATAAAACAATCATAATAAGAGTCAGACTTAAGAATGAATATTTTTCAGTTTTATTTTGGATCCAGTTTTATTATAATTTAACTTTTTTTAATCTTAGCGCGTTCGACACAACACTTACAGAACTTAATGCCATTGCTGCGCCAGCAACCCATGGAGCTAAGAGACCTAATGCAGCTATCGGTATGCCAGCTGTATTGTAACCAAATGCCCAAAATAAATTTTGTTTAATATTCTTAATTGTAGCATGGCTAATTTTAATCGCTTTTGGAATGAGCAATAATTCTCCACCTAAAATCGTTACATCAGCTGCTTCTATTGCCACTTCAGTTCCTGTACCTATTGCAATACCTATATCTGCTATAGCTAGTGCTGGTGCATCATTAACACCATCTCCTACCATCGCTACTTTTTTACCTGTATTTTGAATGGCTTTTATTTTGTCTGCTTTTTCTTCTGGTAATACTTCAGATATAACATTATGAATACCTACTTGTTTCGCTATTGCTTGAGCTGTTCTCTCATTATCACCAGTTAGCATTATAACCTCTAGACCTTCATCTTGTAACATTTTAATAGCTTCAGGTGCATTCTCTTTAATTGTGTCAGCTACAGCAACAATACCTTTAAAAACGCCACCTACTGCCACTAGCATAGCTGTCTTACCTTCAGTTTCTAATTTAGATAAATCTTCATCAAATATATTTGTGTCAATGCCGTTTTGTGACATCAATTTTCTATTACCTACTAATACATTCTCACTATTTATTAATGCCCGTATACCGTATCCAGGGATTGCATCAAAATCTTCTACATCTGCTAGTGTTATATCTTGCTCAGTTGTATACGCCACTATGGCTTCAGCTAATGGATGCTCTGATCCTTTTTCAGCACTAGCTAATAATTTCAATGTCTCAATATCTCCTGTAAAATCTGTTACTTCTGGTTTACCTTTTGTAATTGTTCCAGTCTTATCCAATACGATTGCATTTAATTGGTGTGTGCGTTCTAAATGCTCTCCACCTTTAAATAGTATGCCGCTTTCTGCAGCTTTTCCTGTTCCTACCATTATGGATGTTGGTGTTGCTAATCCTAAAGCACAAGGGCAAGCAATAACAAGAACAGCAATTGCCGCAACGAGTGCATTTTCAAATTGACCAGCATCAACTAAAGTAATCCAAATTAAGAATGTTAAAATAGCTATACCTACAACTATTGGAACAAAGTAACCTGAAATAACATCTGCTAACCTTTGAATAGGTGCTTTAGAACCTTGAGCTTCTTCGACAACTTTAACGATAGATGCCAACGCAGTATCTTTTCCTACTTTTGTTGCTTTCATATTAATTAAACCATTTTTATTAATTGTAGAACCTATAACTTCTTCGTTTATTGACTTTTCAACTGGTATAGATTCGCCAGTTATCATAGATTCATCAATAGCCGTTCGCCCTTTTTGAATAATACCGTCTACAGGTATCTTTTCGCCTGGTTTAATGCTTAAAATATCACCAACAGCTACATTCTCTATTGGTATCATGATTTCCTCATTATTTCGTATTACTCTTGCTTCTTTAGCTTGCAAACTTAATAGTGAAGATAATGCATTTGTCGTTTGGCTTTTAGCACGTTTTTCTAAATATTTTCCAAATAATATTAAAGTGATTAATACCGCACTTGTTTCAAAATATAAATGAGGCATATAATCTGGTCTACCAATTGTTTTTATCGCTTCATATAAGCTATAAAAATATGCTGCACTTGTCCCTAATGCAACAAGCACATCCATGTTTGCACCACCATTTTTTAAGTTCTTATATGCTCCAACATAAAATTGCCAACCAATTATAAATTGAACAGGTGTTGCTAATACAAATTGGAACCATGGATTCATTAACATTTGTGGCACTGGAAGATTAAATAAATGAACAAACATCGTTAATATAAGCGGTAATGACAAAATCGCTGAAACAATAAGTTTTATTTTCATTTGTTTAACTTCATTTTCTTTATATGTCTTTTTGTCTTTTGAATCATTTTTAGACTCTGCATCATAGCCAATATTTTTAATTTTATCAATAATTGACTTTTCATCGATTAACTCTGGATTATATTCAACACTCGCTTGTTCAGTTGTTAAGTTTACAGTTGCAGTTTCAATCCCTTGTTGACGATTTAAAACTTTTTCAATACGGCTTGAACATGCAGCACATGTCATACCATAAACATCTAAATCTAATTTTTCAGTCAAAACACCATAGCCTAAATTTTCTATTTTTTTCGTTACATCAGATAATTGAGTTGAATCATCATTAAACTTAATAGAAGCCTTTTCAGTAGATAAATTCACTTGTGCTTCTACGCCGTCCATTCTGTTTAAGACTTTCTCAATTCTACTTGAACATGCAGCACATGTCATACCTGTTACGCCAATAGTAACTTGTTTGTCTTCATTCATTTAGTTGACCTCCTTACTTAGAAAATTGCTTAAGTACACTCATCAATTCATCAATTGTTTCTTCGCCTTCTCCGTTTTGAATAGCATCTGTAACGCAATGTTTAATATGACGTTCAGTAACAGCAAATCCTACATTTTTTAATGCAGATTGAATGGCACTAATTTGTACAAGAATATCAACACAATATCTATCTTCTTCAACCATATTTTGAATTCCTCTAACTTGACCTTCAATACGCTTAAGTCTATTTATAACTTTATCTTTCTCTTCTTTAGTTCTTGGTGTTACTGTATGTTCATGTAAAAACTCACTCATAACTTCACGTCCTCTCTTTAAATACAACTATACCCCCCTATCGTATATTTTTCAATGTGAATGCTCAATTTAAACATAATAATGAAAAAAGCCGGGACAAATTAATTGTCCCAGCCTCTGATTTTCTATATTAATTATTCAACTGTAACTGATTTAGCTAAGTTACGTGGTTTGTCTACGTCACAGCCTCTGTGTAATGCTGCGTAGTAAGAAATAAGTTGTAATGTAACAACTGAAACAAGTGGAGATAACATTTCATGTACGTGTGGAATAACATACGTATCATGATCATGTTCTAAACCTTCCATTGAAATGATACATGGATTAGCGCCACGTGCTACAACTTCTTTAACATTACCTCTAATTGATAAGTTAACTTTTTCTTGAGTAGCTAAAGCAACAATTGGTGTACCTTCTTCAATTAATGCGATTGTACCGTGTTTTAATTCTCCACCAGCAAATCCTTCAGCTTGTATATAAGAGATTTCTTTAAGTTTTAATGCGCCTTCTAGACCTACATAGTAATCCATTGTACGGCCAATGAAGAATGCGTTACGTGTTGTTTCTAAGAAATCTTTAGCAATTTGTTCCATTTTTGGAGCGTCATCAACTATTGCTGTAATTGCAGTAGTCACTTTTGCTAATTCAGGGATAATATCTACACCTGTATTTTTGTTATGTGCATTAGCTACTACTTGGGAAAGTATTGCTAATACTGCTATTTGAGCTGTATATGCTTTTGTAGACGCAACAGCGATTTCTGGACCAGCATGTAAGATTAATGTATGATCCGCTTCACGTGATAGTGTAGAGCCTGGTACGTTTGTAATTGTTAAAGCTTTATGTCCTAAACGTTTAGCTTCTACTAATACTGCACGGCTATCTGCTGTTTCACCTGATTGTGAGATAAAGATGAATAATGGTTTTTTAGACAATATAGGCATGTTATAAACAAACTCTGAAGCAACATGTACTTCAGTTGGTACTTCAGCCCATTTTTCAATAAATTCTTTACCAACTAAACCGGCATGGTAACTCGTACCACAAGCAACGATATAAATTCTGTCAGCTTGAGCTACATCATCTATAATTGCTTTATCAATTTTAAGATTGCCTTCTTCGTCTTGATAATTTTGAATGATATTACGCATTACACCAGGTTGTTCATGAATTTCTTTTAACATGTAATGATCATAAGTACCTTTTTCAACGTCTGAAGCATCAATTTCTGCTTTATAGCTATCTCTTTCAATCACTTTACCATCTTGATCTTTAATAATTACTTCATCGCGTTTAACGATTACGATTTCATTATCAACTAATTCTTTATAAGTATCCGTAACAGCTAACATTGCAATTGCATCTGAAGCGATAACATTAAAGTCTTCTCCGATACCTACTAATAAAGGTGATTTGTTTTTAGCTACATAAATTGTATCTGCATCTTGTTCATCTAATAAACCAAGTGCATAAGAACCATGTAATAATGATAATACTTTATTGAAAGCTTCTTCAGTAGTTAATCCTTTATTTGAGAAGTACTCGATTAATTCGACAATTACTTCAGTATCAGTATCTGATTTGAATGTAATGCCTTCTAAATATTCACTCTTAAGTTGTTCATAATTTTCAATTACACCATTGTGTACTAATGTAAAACGACCAGATGTTGATTGATGTGGATGAGCATTTTCATAGTTTGGTACACCATGTGTTGCCCAACGAGTATGACCAATACCAATATTTCCATCAAAATCATCTGAAGCTGCTTTACGTAACTCAGCAATTCTTCCTTTTGCTTTAAATACTTTAATTTCTTCTTCGTTTCTAACAGCAATACCAGCTGAATCATAACCTCTATATTCTAATTTTTCTAATCCTTTAAGTAATAATTCTTTAGCATTTGCTGTACCTATATATCCTACTATTCCACACATAAACAAAATTCCTCCAATTTTAAATAAGCGGTTAGACACCAAAAAATTGTCCAGTCGCTTTCAATACATTCTTTAATTTATGGCTATTTCAATGGCTTTGGACATACAGTCACCTATATGCTTTAAACATTGAACTTTCGAATGGGCCACATCCGGGATAGCATCCGCCGATAATTCGATAACTATCCTCCTCGTCAACAAAGGCAACTACATTCATTCAACATGTATCTGTTTATACACGCATCATTAATCATGTATGACCATTGTTCAGGCGCTATAAGTTTCCTTATTTTAGTATACCTCACATTCCTCCTTAAGTAAGCTTCCTTCATTCTACAATGAAACTGTATGTTGTGCAATTATAATACTATATTTCATACAAATATAGTACTTTTGCTAGATATATTAATTATAAAAAAAGAGGCAAAGACAAATTAATTGTCTCCACCTCAATTCGTACTATTCAATACCCATTTCTTCTTTTACAACATCTGCAATGCTGTTTACGTATCTTTCAGCATCTTCTTCTGTTTTAGCTTCAACCATAACTCTAACTAATGGTTCTGTTCCTGAAGGTCTTACTAATATACGTCCTTCACCATTCATTTCAACTTCAACTTTAGTCATAATTTCTGACACTTTTGTATTTTCTTCCACTCCAAATTTGTTTGAAACTCTAACATTTACTAATCTTTGTGGATATTTTTTCATTTTGCTTGTTAAATCACTTAAACTTTTGCCTGATCTTTTTATAATACTTGCTAAGTGTGCACCAGTTAATAAACCGTCACCAGTTGTATTATAATCCATAAGAACAATATGTCCCGACTGTTCTCCACCAAGGCTATAAGACCCATGTCTCATTTCTTCAACGACATATCTATCGCCAACTTTTGTTTTGTTTGATTTAATGCCTTCTTCTTCTAACGCTTTATAAAAGCCTAAATTACTCATAACAGTCGAAACAACCATATTATCTTTTAACTCACCATTTTTAGCCATATCTTGTGCTAAAACAAACATAATTTGGTCACCATCAACGATTTGTCCTTTTTCGTCTACAGCAATTATTCTGTCACCATCGCCATCAAAAGCTAATCCTAAATCAGCTTCATGTTCTAGTACCGATTTAGCTAATTCTTCTGGATGTGTAGAACCAACATTTAAATTAATATTGTATCCATCAGGTTTACAACCAATTGTTTCACTTGTCGCTTCTAAGTCACCAAATAAGTATGGTGCTAGTGAATAAGTGGCACCGTGTGCGCCATCCAATACAATTTTCAATCCGTCTAAATCACCATCAACCGTAGATTTAATATAGCTAATATATTTTTGAGCACCTTCAAAGTAATCAGAAATAGGATTCAATTGATTACCAGTTGGTCTTGGTAAGTTATCTTCTGAAGAGTCTATTAATTTTTCAATTTCTAATTCTTCATCATCCGTTAATTTAAAGCCATCTGGACCAAAGAATTTAATACCGTTGTCAGCTACAGGGTTATGAGATGCACTAATCATTACCCCAAGATCAGCATCCATTTCTCTCGTTAAATATGCAACACCTGGAGTTGATATTACTCCTAATCTCATTACTTCTGCACCAATTGACGAAAGACCTGCTATTAAAGCAGATTCTAACATTTCCCCTGAAACACGTGTGTCTCTACCAACTAAAACTTTTGGATTCTCACTATTATGCTTCTTTGATAATACATAACCACCAAATCTACCTAATTTGAATGCAATTTCCGGTGTTAACTCAGAATTTGCTACACCTCTTACACCATCAGTACCAAAATATTTGCCCATTATAATTCTCCTTTATTTCCATTAGTTTTTAGAAGTTGTAATTTTTGCTTCAACATCTTTATATTCTGCGTCATCCACACCATCTGGCAAGTTTAAATCTACTTTTTTAGTTGTATTCCCGTCAACGTTAGAAACGTCTACAGGTACATCTATTGATTCAATACCATCTAGTACATTACGCGAACCATATATTTTAACTTCAGATTTATCTAAATTAATTCCATCAATACTAACACCTTTTGATGAAGTACCCTTTGTAATAGGATTTAAACTTACTGTTTTACTAGATCTAGCTACTTTAATATTAACATTTACGGTATCTGGTCTAATTTGCACATCCAATTTATTTAAATTGCTATCAAGTACACTTATACCAGCTTTTTCAGTCGTATCGTCTGTTAATTGTTTATTTTCATCTAATGTTGCCTTAACATATGAAATCTTATTCAGTTCTTCCTGCCCACCTGTAATAGTGACTTGTGAAGGATTTACTGTCTCTCCGACTAATTCGTATCCTGAAGCAATTCTATTTTGATTTATTTCTGCTTCAATTGGATATTTTTTAGACACTTTATCTTGTAGTGAAACATTAGCACTTTTTGGAATCACAGTTGCTTTCAATTCATCACTTAAACCTTTAATCTTAAATTCTTCTTTATACTGACCAACTGATTTGTTTTTTAAATCTAACTCTACTTTAAAATTCAATAATTTTTCAGCTTGTAATATTGTAGACTGCGGTCCTGAAACTTTAACGTCTACTGTTTTAGGTGCACCAGACAAATATAATTCTTTCGTATCATACAACGTATCGACAGGTACATCTTCTATTGTATGATCAGAACTTTTTAAAGCATTTTCTGAAAACAAACTGCCAAACACATTATTAACAGATAAAAACATGAGTAATGCTAGCACTAAAGCTACAAAACGTAATCCCCATTTAGATTCTAGCATCTACTTCACATCCTTTCTGTTTTGAACAGAACCAAACCAATGCTCAACTAGTAACTCTCTAAATGCTTCGCTTGATATTTCTTTTCTAAGTTTGCCATTAATTGTTACAGAAATTGAACCCGTTTCTTCAGATACAACAACTGTAAACGCGTCTGATACTTCTGAAATACCTACAGCTGCTCTATGTCTAGTTCCTAGACTTTTAGAGATTTTTTGACTATCTGATAAAGGTAAATAACTCGCTGCTGTAGCAATTTTTTGTTCTTGAATAATCATCGCACCATCGTGTAATGGTGTATTAGGAATGAATATATTAGTCAGTAACTCTTGAGAAATATCAGCATTTATTGGTATACCCGTTTCTATGTAATCTTGCAATCCTGTTTCTTTCTCGAACACAATTAATGCTCCAATTCTTCTTTTTGCCATATATTGTACTGCTTTATCGACACTATCAGTTAATCTTTCTTGTTCTGCTGATGTCGCTACATTAACTCGTTTAAATAAACTTCCGCGCCCTAATTGTTCCAAAGCTCTTCTGAACTCAGGTTGGAATATTACAATAATAGCTAAAAAACCCCATTGTAATACAAAATCAAACAGGAGCGTAGTAGTTGTTAAATTTAAAAAATTACTTATTGTTCTACCTATTATGATGAAAAATATACCTTTTAATAATTGTATCGCTTTTGTACCTTTAACTACAGTTATGATCAAGTACAATACATACCATACAATAATCAAATCAAGTATACCTGTAATAACCTTTAAGGCACTCAATTCACCAAAAATATCAGGTAACTGCATAGTATCTCCTCCGTCTTTCATTTACCTAGTGCTTATTATAACAATTTTTTCGGTATATTGTTAATTTAATTATATATAAAACAAAAAAGCCTCTTTAAAAGAGACTTCTTAATTTAAATACATCTATATATCGTTGTCAATTATAATAACTTTTCACCAAAAAATGATCCCATTAAACCTATCGCTTGATGTGCAGTCTTATTATATTCATCAATTAAAGGATTAACTTCTACTAAATCAGCAGAAACAATCAAGTTTGATTCATTTAACATTTCCATTGCTAAATGACTTTCTCTGTATGTTGCCCCTCCAGGTACAGTCGTTCCAGTACCTGGCGTTTCAACTGGGTCTAACGCATCAACATCAAGTGAAAGATGAATACCATCCGTTTTAGCTTTTAAATAATCAATAGTTTCAGAAATCACTTTACTCATTCCAAGTCTATCGATATCTGCCATAGTATATGTAAGTATACCTTGTTCTTTTATATATTTCTTTTCTCCATCATCTAAATCTCTCATACCTATTAATACAACATTTTCAGGTTTAACTTTATTTTTATACCCACCAATATTAGTGAGATTTTCATTTCCATCTCCTAATAAAGCTCTTAAAGGCATTCCATGAATATTTCCACTTGGAGAAGATTCTATTGTATTTAAATCACCATGTGCATCATACCAAATGACCCCTAAATTCTCATAGTGTTTACTTATACCTGCAATAGAACCTATAGATAATGAATGATCTCCACCTAAAATTAATGGGAAGTTACCATTATTCTTCGTTTCATTTACAGCTTCATATAAATTGTTTGAAAATGAAATAACTTCATCTAAATTTCTTAATCCATTCTGTTCACTTTTATATTTTTTCATATCTATTACTGGAGATTCCACATTCCCTTTGTCTATTACTTCATGACCTGTATTCTCAATTCTTTCAATTAAACCAGCATATCTTAAAGCATCTGGTCCAAAATTAACCCCTAATTTACGCTGACCAAAAGCCGTTGGAGCACCGATTATTTCAATGCGCTTATTCATAATTTAATATCCCCCTTATTTAGCATTACTATTATATTCTATTATATGTAAGCACTTACATCAAGCTATACAAGGGTTCTTGGATAATATTAATATATCCCAAATATTTATACACTCATGCATAAACATCTTGCATAATTTATTTATATAAATATACAAAAAAAGAGACGTTAGCTTAAACTAACGTCTCTTACTTATGAGCCATAGAGGATTCGAACCTCTGACCCTCTGATTAAAAGTCAGATGCTCTACCAACTGAGCTAATGGCTCTAAAATGGCTGGGCTAGCTGGATTCGAACCAGCGGGTGACGGAGTCAAAGTCCGTTGCCTTACCGCTTGGCTATAGCCCAATCATGGTGGAGGGGGGCAGATTCGAACTGCCGAACCCGAAGGAGCGGATTTACAGTCCGCCGCGTTTAGCCACTTCGCTACCCCTCCAGCTTATTTTTTTAAATGGTGGAGAATGACGGGTTCGAACCGCCGACCCTCTGCTTGTAAGGCAGATGCTCTCCCAGCTGAGCTAATTCTCCATAAATAAAATGACCCCTACGGGATTCGAACCCGTGTTACCGCCGTGAAAGGGCGGTGTCTTAACCGCTTGACCAAGGGGCCATGGCTCCACAGGTAGGACTCGAACCTACGACCGATCGGTTAACAGCCGATAGCTCTACCACTGAGCTACTGTGGAAAAATAAATATTTGCCCGGCAACGTCCTACTCTCGCGGAACGTAAGCCCAACTACCATCGGCGCTAAAGAGCTTAACTTCTGTGTTCGGCATGG
>NZ_JAJNIF010000020.1:0-25014 GCF_022386595.1 Mammaliicoccus sp. G-M28 | reverse complement strand
ACCGATAAATAAAATTACCGGTCCAGAAATGAGAAATACGGACCGATAAATAAAATTACCGTTCCAGAAATGAGAAATACGGACCGATAAAATCAATTATCGACCCGAAAACGCGAAACACATAAAAATACAGACCGGCTCATGGAGGCGGTCTGTTCATATTTAGATTACTTTGTATATTTTAGTCTTGCGAATGCATCGTGTTGGTGTATGGATTCTTCGTTACGACATTCTATTTCGAATCCTTGTATCCAGTCAAGATCTACTAAATCAGCAGCTACTAATCTAATTAAGTCTTCTACAAATCTTGGATTCTCATATGCTCTTTCTGTAACGGCTTTTTCGTCTGTACGTTTCAATATTGGATACAACATTGAACTTGCGTTAGCCTCCATACCGTCTAATACGATGTCTTTGTAGTTATCAGGTAGGTCTATTTCGGGATCTAAGTCAATGAGTACTGTAATGATGCCACGTTGGTTATGTGCTGAATATTCACTGATTTCTTTAGAACATGGGCATAACGTTGTAACAGGTACTTCGATGCCTAAAGATTTTTTAGTCACTTTATCATCTGAAACAGAAAGTATATATCTAATGTCTGCATGTCCGACTGCTTTTTGGTTAGTCACAGGACTAAAACGGTTAAAGAACCATTTAGCTGTAACATCTAATGATGCAGTGTTTTGGAGCATGACAGATTGAAGTGTATTCAATAATGTTGTTAAATGGTCAAATTCTAATTTCACGCCGTTATCATAATGCTTTTCAACACTTTCTATAATACGGCTCATATTGATGCCTTTTTCATCTTGATTTAAACTAGTTGAAAATTCAAAGTTTCCAACTGTTTGAAAATCATCTATTCTGACAGGGTAAATTAAGTTTTTGATACCAACATGTTCAATTTCGAATAGGAAATCTTTTTTAGAGCTTTGCAAATCTGGCATCTTTTCTTTTTCGGTAGGTTTATTTCCTTTTATAGGATCAACTGAACCGAAATATTTCCATCTCGCTTCACGTGTTGATAAATCTAATTGTGTCATACACATTGCCTCCACTATCTATTCAATATGATATGTCCAGAAATGTTCTGTCTTCAACCACATATCTTTAGCCGCTTCACTTTCTTGTGTATTTGAAGCGAGATTTTGTAACATTGGACCGGTTTGAGACGCATGAGCTTGAAGGACCTTCATCTTGCGTTCTTCATAACCAGTAATATCTATATTTATATCTGGTTCTCCTAAATCGCTGTATGTGTCATTACTAAACGCTACTAAATGTAGTTTAGGTCTAGATGATTCATCCATGCGACTAACTGTTCTTACTACTGATTCTGCTGTTGCTTCATGATCTGGATGAACAGAATAACCAGGATAGAATGAAATAATAAGTGATGGATTAAGTTCATCTATTAATGATTTTACCATACTATCTATTTCATCTTTAGGTTCAAATTCAATTGTTTTATCTCTATATCCCATTTTTCTTAAATCTGTTATACCAATTGCTTCAGCAGCTGCATCCAATTCACGTTCTCTAATATGTGGTAAAGATTCACGTGTAGCAAAAGGTGGGTTACCAAGATTACGCCCCATCTGACCTAAAGTTAAACATGCATACGTTACAGGGATACCATCATCTACAAATTTACTAAGTGTGCCAGATGTACCGAATGCTTCGTCGTCAGGATGTGGAAAAATAACTAATACTTGTCTTTCATCATTCATTGTATTCACCTCTTAATCCTTGAAAGGATTGCTACTTATTTCTAATGTCGCAGCAAGTTGTCCTTCATAATTTAGTCCTGCTAATAATAGTTCTTTATCTTCAGTTACCTCAAAGTGTGTTAAACCTTGTACATAGACCCAACCATTGTTGTCTAATTTTAATCCAACACGATAAGGCTCTTTATTCCCACCAGTTAAATGTGCATGGGTAAATGTGACTTGGATATTTCTTAAAAATGTACCAGCATTAAATACTTTGTTGTCGAAATGGTTAGCATAAGCTCCATTTGTCGTTTCTACATGGAGATATACTGGCTTATTTTCATATTCTGATATTAGTGTTTGTACTTGATCTACTTGAATTAATTCCATGCCTTTCACTCCTCATAGTATATACTTTACTATTCTACTAAATTCTTGAGTAAATTTATATACAATCTGCTCACAACCTATGATTTATTATCTTTTAATATTACATCTCTAGTGTGTTGATATTGATTCATATTATTTTGGTATTCTAACAACATATAACTCACTACATCAATTAGAAAATGAGCTGAAATTTGTGTATTAATAAATTGTTTGTCGTTCACTCTTGTTTGATCAATTGTCATGATCACAATGTCAGAGTTTGCGGTAAGTTCACTTCCAGCATAATTGGTTATAGCGATAACTGTAGCATTTTGTGATTTGGCGATTTTTGCAGCATTTATGAGTTCATCCGTCTTCCCACTATTTGAAAATGCTATAAGTACATCCTTCTCAGATAATAATGATGCGCCAATTTTCATTTGATGCGCATCTGTTACGGCACTACCATTTATGCCCATTCTCATTGTTCTATAGTAAAACTCAGTTGCAGTTAATCCAGAACTTCCTAAACCTGCAAAAAGTGTTTGTTCACTATTAGATAAAGTACTAATAAGTTGATTGATTTTCTCATTAGATATAAATTCACCTGTTTGTTGAATAATTGTTTGATGATATTCATGAATTCTTTTAATAAGTGGAACATTTTGAATATCTGTTTTTTCATAAGTTTGTTGAATGTTAAATTTCATATCTTGAAAGTGTTGATAATTCAATTTATGACTGAACCTTGTAATACTTGAAGTAGAAACATCGATAGCGTATGCCAATGAAGTAATAGTTGAAAAATGGTCTCCTACAGGATGATCTAATATGTATCTAGCAATTTTTTCGTCAGCTTTTGTGAAAAGGTATGAAAATTGCTGAATACGATTTTCAAAATTCATAATTTACACCTCTATTTAATTAGTAATTATGAGTATATATGAAAATATTTTTCAAAACAAATAATAGTATTGACTATAATTTTCATGATGTTATATTTAGGATAAATAGGAGGTGCGTATTTTATGAGTAAAATTTTTGATAAAGCGCAACAATTCGGGAAATCATTTATGTTACCAATCGCCATTCTACCAGCAGCAGGTTTGCTATTAGGTATTGGTGGTGCATTAAGCAATCCAAATACAATTAAAGCATATCCAATTTTGGATATAGATTTTTTGCAATATATATTTATCTTAATGTCTTCAGCGGGTAATATCGTTTTTGCTAACTTGCCAGTGCTATTTGCAATCGGGGTGGCTATAGGTTTGGCGAAAAGTGATAAAGGAACAGCAGGATTAGCAGCAATGTTAGGTTTCTTAATCATGAATGCTACAATGAACGCATTATTAACCATTACTGATGATGTCGCAGCACAAGAAGAATTAGCTAAAGCTGGACAAGGCATGGTCTTAGGGATTCAAACTGTTGAAACAGGTGTGTTTGGCGGGATCATTGTAGGTATTATGACAGCAATGCTACACAATAAGTACAATAAAATTTCATTACCACCATTTTTAGGGTTCTTTGGTGGATCTAGATTTATACCAATTGTAACTTCAGTGGCTTCTATAGGATTAGGCGTTATCCTATTCTTTATTTGGCCAACGATTCAAGGTTGGATATTCAATGCAGGTGGACTTGTTAATAAAACAGGTGTAATTGGTACATTTATTTATGGATTTGTATTACGTATGCTTGGACCATTTGGTTTACATCACATATTCTATTTACCATTCTGGCAAACTGCTTTAGGTGGAACTATGGAAATCAATGGCAAAATTGTACAAGGTACACAAAACATCTTCTTTGCACAATTAGGAGATGCAAATGTAACGCAATATTATTCAGGTATTTCTAGATATATGTCAGGTCGATTTATTACGATGATGTTTGGACTATTAGGTGCAGCTTTAGCAATTTATCATACAGCTAAACCGGAAAAGAAAAAAGTAGTCGGTGGTTTAATGCTGTCAGCAGCATTGACATCATTTTTAACGGGTATAACAGAACCATTAGAATTTAGTTTCTTATTTATAGCTCCAGTGTTATATGTTATTCATGCCATATTTGATGGATTAGCATTTATGATGGCAGATATATTTAATATTACAATTGGACAAACATTTAGCGGTGGCTTTATTGATTACATTCTATTTGGTGTGTTACAAGGAAACAGCAAGACTAACTTCTTACTTGTTATTCCAATAGGTATAGTTTGGTTCTTATTGTATTATGTAACATTTAGATTCTTAATTACGAAGTTTAACTTTAAGACGCCTGGCCGTGAAGATGAAGATTCAGTCAAATCTGTTGATGTGAGTGATCGCGCAAAGACAATCATCGAAGGCTTAGGTGGCAAAGACAATATAGATACAGTTGATTGTTGTGCAACACGTCTTAGAGTAACAATCAATGATGAAAAACTTTTCAATGAAGATGTTATTAAGACAACTGAATCGAGAGGTGTTGTACAAAAAGGAACAGGTGTTCAAATCATTTACGGTCCACATGTTACAACAATAAAAAATGAAGTAGAAGAAGCATTAGAAAATAAATAAGGAGTGCTTAATAAATGTTACCACAAGGATTAATTGTTTCATGTCAAGCTTTACCAGAGGAGCCTTTGCATTCATCATTTATAATGAGTAAGATGGCATTAGCAGCATATCAAGCAGGTGCAAAAGGAATTCGAGCAAATACGAAAGAAGATATCATTGCAATAAAAGAAGAAATCAGTTTACCAGTAATAGGTATTGTAAAGCGTGATTATGAAGGTTCTAAAGTCTTTATTACAGCTACATCTAAAGAAGTCGATGAGTTAATTGAAAGTGGTTGTGAAGTGATCGCTTTAGATGCAACGAAACAAGAAAGACCTAAAGAATCACTTGAGGAACTTGTTTCATATATTAGAGAGCATGCACCAAATGTTGAGATTATGGCAGATGTATCTGATTTAGAAGAAGCGGTTAATGCTGATAAACTAGGGTTTGATTACGTTGGAACAACATTAAGAGGATACACAGAATATACTAAAGGGCATGTTTTATACGAAAATGATTTTCAATTTTTAAAAGACGTGTTAAGCAATGTTAATGCAAAAGTAATAGCAGAGGGAAATGTTATTACACCAGAAATGTTTAAACGTGTTACGGATTTAGGCGTGCATTGTACAGTAGTTGGAGGAGCCATCACAAGACCTTTAGAAATAGCAAAACGATTTATTAAAGAAATAGAGGGATAAATAATGAAAATTATTAACTTAGGTTCTAAAGAGGAAGCGTGTCATTACGTAGCAAATGAGTTGTTAAAACAAATTATTTCAAATAAAAAGAGTGTGCTAGGTTTAGCTACAGGCGGAACGATGGTTCGAGTATATGAGCAACTTGTTAATTTAATTAGAATTAATGAAATTGATTTAAGTGAAATTACGACATTTAACTTAGATGAGTATATTGGAATAGATTATGACCATCCGGAAAGTTATTACACATATATGCATGACGTGTTGTTCAATCACTTACCAACTTGGAACGAAGAGAAAATACATTTGCCAAACGGGTCAGCTGAAAATCTTCAAGAAGAAATAAAACGTTACGAAGATTTATTAGATAAAGAAGGACCGGTAGATGTACAAATATTAGGAATTGGTGAAAATGGGCATATCGGTTTTAATGAACCAGGGACATCATTTGATAGTTTAACAAGTATCGTAGGATTAACACAGTCTACAATAGAAGCAAACAGCAGATACTTTGAAACAAAAGAAGAAGTGCCTGAACAAGCAATATCAATGGGAATTCACTCTATATTGAAAGCAAAACGTATTATTTTATTAGCATATGGACCTAAAAAAGCTGATGCAATTCGTAAATTATTAACTGGTGAAATCACAACTGATTTACCAGCATCAGCTTTATACAATCATCCAAATGTGGAAGTAATATTAGATAATAACGCATATTTAAGTGAACAAGAAGAAATTTAGAACATTGCATTGTTTTTAAATTCACTTGAATGATTATTAGCTTTAAAGTACAATTACTACTGAGATTAGCCTCAAGAAATGGCGGGTGGAAGTAGTGGAAACAATGCGTATTTCATTTAATGATGAAGCGGTATTGGATTATTGCAATATAATGGGGTACCAATATTTTGAAGAAGTACCTGTTCAATATTTGTTAAGTATTCTTCGGGAGTTTAATAGTTTTAAGCCTTTTATGGGGAGTAAGACGAAACTCAGACAAATTAAAAGTGAGTTCGAACAAACAGAACGTATTATGACATTAGAAAATTACAACGCAGAATTAGAATGTCTTAAAGAAAATAAAGATGGAGATAATGCATTTTACCAATATCAAATGACATTATTTAAGAATCGCAAAGTTGTAGCTAAAGTTACAGCAGAATTTAGCATAATGTACTAGTAAATATAAAAAAACTGCCTACAAAGTCGGAAACCTTTGTAGGCAGTTTTTATTATACTTCTTCAGTATATACTTCGATTTTTTCAATTCGATTTGAAGCACCGTGATCTACTGGTCCTACAAAATCATTCATTTTCCAGCCATTTTTAATTGCAGATGCTACAAATGCTTTTGCATGTTTAACCGCTTCTTCTGGTGTTTCACCATTTGCTAAATTAGCTGTTGTTGCTGCGGCGAATGTACATCCTGCACCGTGATTATAACTAGATTGGAATTTGTCTGTTGAAAGCAGAACGTGCTTTTGACCATTGTAGTATAAGTCATAGGCTTTATCTGATTCTAAAGCTTTTCCACCTTTAATGACGATATATTGTGCACCAAGTTCGTGGATTTTTTCTGCTGCTTTTTTCATATCATCAATTGTTGTAAGTTTACCTAAGCCTGAAAGTTGACCAGCTTCAAATAAGTTTGGTGTTACGACAGTAGCTTTTGGTAATAGTTCTTTAATCATTGCTTCAGTATTTCCTGGGTTAAGTACTTCATCGTCACCTTTACATACCATTACAGGGTCAACTACAAAAATTTCAGATCCTGATTCATCATATGCTTGACGTGCACGTTTAATGACTTCTTCTGAACCGAGCATACCCGTTTTAATTGCATCAGGGCCAATTGAAATAGCAGTGTTTAACTGTTTATCTAATAAATCAAGAGGTAATGGCGTTACATCATGTGCCCATGTTTTTGGGTCCATAGTAACGACTGCTGCTAATGCTACCATTCCGTATGTGTCGTGTTCTTGGAATGTTTTTAAATCAGCTTGCATTCCAGCTCCAGCACTTGTGTCAGATCCTGCTATTGTTAAGACTTTTTTTAATGCCATTGATGATTCCTCCCAATATTTCATATGTTACATCATATCATGTTTTTTAATTGTAAAAAATAGTTATGACCTTTTCATTAGTGCTATGTTATCATTTTGATTGAGGTGAATAATATGGATTGGCAAGAAATATTTCACAATATAAAAAAAGAGCATGACTTTAGCGAAATGGAGTCGTTTCTTGAAGAAGAATATCAAAACAAAACAATCTATCCAGATAGGGAAAATATTTATCAAGCGTTTGATTTAACCCCTTTAGATAGAGTGAAAGTGGTTATACTTGGTCAAGATCCATATCATGGACCTAATCAAGCACATGGTTTAGCTTTTTCAGTTCAACCTGATGCAAAGTTTCCACCTTCATTAAGAAATATATATAAAGAATTAGAGGAAGATATAGGGTGTAAACGCGAAACACCACACTTGCAAGATTGGGCAAATGAAGGCGTGCTATTGTTAAACACTGTATTAACTGTAGAAGCACATAAAGCACATTCTCATAAAGATATTGGTTGGGAAATATTCACGGATGAAATCATTAAAAGTGTTTCTCGTGAACTAGATGATGTTGTGTTTGTCTTGTGGGGAAAACCAGCGCAATCTAAAATTAAGCTGATTGATACAGAACGTCACCATATTATACAATCTGTTCATCCAAGTCCGTTATCAGCTTATAGAGGATTCTTTGGCTCGAAACCATTTAGTAAAACAAACGAATATCTGACTTCAAATGGAAAAGATCCTATAAAATGGTGTGGAGGTGACAATTTATGATTAGTAGAGATCAATTAATTGCTGCCATTGAAGAAGAACTAGTTGGAGCTGATAATGCCTCAACAAATGAAGTTTTTAATCGTCATATGCATGCAATTCATACTTTAAGTGGATTAGTTGATAAAAAAGAGGGTATTAATCACGATATAAAAGTGGAACAAAACTTCTCTTCGACTCCAAAAAATCCAATTAAAAAATCACAATCAAAAGTCTCTAATGAAGAAATTAGAAAGATGGGTGGAAAAGTACTTGATCAACCATCTGCTAATAAAACTGAAAATCAATTAACAACAGATGATGGTGTAGGTAATGGAAATTCAATTTTTGATTTTTAATAATAGAAAGGAAGATAAAAAATGAAATTATTTATAATTATAGGTGCGATTAATGCAATGATCGCAGTAGCAGCTGGAGCATTTGGTGCACATGGTTTAGAAAACAAATTATCAGCTAAATACTTAGATATATGGGAAAAAGCTACAACATACCAAATGTACCATGCATTAGGATTGATATTACTTGGTATTATTTCGGGAGCAACATCAACTAGTTTAAATTTAGCAGGTTGGTTGATGACATTCGGAATTGTATTCTTTAGTGGGTCATTATATATTTTAGCTGTAACACAAATTAAAATATTAGGTGCTATTACGCCAATTGGTGGCGTACTGTTCATTGCAAGTTGGATTTTACTCGTAATTGCTGTTTGGAAATCTTAAGAAGTAGTTAATTACGTTTCACGAAACATATATATAAAGGTGGAACATTTATGGCAAGAAAAAAGAAAGATTTATCAAGAGGAAATTTAGATAAAAATTTATCTGAAAAATTTGTTTGGGCTATAGCTTACGGTTCAAGTATCGGATGGGGAGCGTTTATACTTCCTGGTGATTGGATTAGTCAAGCAGGTCCATTAGGTGCATCAATCGGTATCTTTATTGGTGCTTTACTCATGATCGTTATTGCAGTTAGTTATGGTGCACTCGTTGAGAAGTTTCCGGTTTCCGGTGGTGCATTTGCTTTTGGATATTTAGGATTCGGTAAATATGTATCATTCTTCTCATCATGGTTTCTAACATTTGGTTATATATGTATCGTTGCATTAAACGCTTCAGCATTTAGTTTGCTCTTTAAATTTGTTATGCCAGGATTTTTAGAACAAGGTAAATTATATACAGTCGCAGGTTGGGACGTGTACATAACTGAAATTATACTATCCTCACTTATTTTATTAATTTTTGCTTGGATTAGTATAAAAGGATCAAGTTTTTCAGGTAGTTTACAATATGTATTCTGCGTTATATTAGCTGTTGTAGTGATATTATTATTTGCAGGATCATTTTTCACTCAAGATTTTTCATTCTCTAATTTGAAACCAGTCGTTAATAACGACGTTGGTTGGTTATCGTCTATCGTAGTAATTTTGGCAGTTGCTCCGTGGGCATATGTAGGATTTGACAATATTCCACAAACAGCAGAAGAATTTAATTTTTCACCGAGTAAGACATTTAAGTTAATCGTATTCAGTTTATTAGCTTCAGCATTAACTTATGTCATGATGATATTGTTAACAAGTTGGTTATTTAAAGATGCAACAGCAGTAGGCGGAGACTTATGGGTAACAGGGTCAGTTGTCCAAGAAGCATTCTCGTTTGTTGGATTGGCAGTGTTAATTGTTGCGATCATGATGGGGATATTTACAGGTTTAAACGGATTCTTTATGAGTTCTAGTAGATTATTATTCTCCATGGGTAGAGCATCCGTTATGCCAAGCATCTTCAAAAAATTACATCCAAAATATAATACACCATATATCAGTATTATATTTATATTAGTGCTTGCGTTAGTAGCACCTTGGTTAGGAAGAACAGCTTTAACATGGATTGTAGATATGTCTTCAACAGGTGTATCAATCGCATACTTTATAACATGTTTATCAGCATTTAAACTATTCTCTTATGATAAAAGAAGTATGATGTATCATCCGAAATATAAAACATTTGCTATCATCGGAGCAATGATTGCAGGTATATTCTTATGTTTATTACTAATTCCAGGATCACCAGCAAGTTTATCACTACCATCATATATTGCACTATTTGTATGGTTCGTACTTGGAATTATATTCTTTATGATAAGATATCCATCACTTAAAAAAATGACAAACGATGAATTGAATTATCTCGTATTAGATAAAACAAAAGAAGAAATGATAGAACTAGAAGCAAAAACAGAAATTAAAGATTAAACAAAAAAACAGACTAAATATTAGTCTGTTTTTTGTTTGTTTTTCAAATACATATAAACGGGTATTCCTATTGCTAATATAATCAATGAATATAATGATCCCATAAAGTCAGAGATTAAAGTATTAATAATAATAAATGCTCCACCGAAAAGTGCTAACAATGGTATGAATGGATAGAGTGGTACTGAATATTCTCTTTTAATATCTTTGTTACGCTTTCTGAGAATAAACAACCCGACGAAGGCCATCATATAGAAAATATAAATAATAAATATTGTTACTTCTGATAAATAGTCTGCGTTTACGACATCTGGGAATAATAATGTTAATACGATTAATACCATTGAGATTCCGAACACAGTAATTAATGCGCCAAGTGGTGATTTTAATTTAGGACTAATGTATCCTACGTACTTATGCATTGGCAATAATCCGTCTTCAGCCATAGCAAATGGAATACGTGGGAATGTGATGATTTTACCGTTTAGACAACCGAATATTGAAATGATTACACCGATATTTACAATTTTAGAACCTATATCACCGAATAGTGCTTTTGCTGCTTCTGCACTTGCCGTATTACCTAATCCTACTAATTCTGCAGCAGGTATTACATGGAATACAGCGATATTAATGAGTACATAAGCGAGTGTCACGATTGATAGTCCGATTAACATAGCTAGTGGCAAATTTCTTTGTGGCTTTTTCATTTCTCCAGTCATGTTCGTTAACATAATCCATCCATCATAAGCGAATAAAGTTGCTAGGACAGCACGACCAAAGTTTATTTCGCCATCTGTTTTAATTAATGATGTTACATCTTGCCCAAAAATTCCTTCATTGCCCCAAAGTAATCCAAATATGATAATTGCAAATACTGGAATAAGCTTTGCGATTGTTGTGACATTTTGCATTAATCCGCCAAATTTTGTACCTAAAATATTAACGGCTGTTAAAAATATTAACGCGAATAATCCAAACCAAACACTCATATCATTACTGATATTAAAGAAATTTGTCACGAGAATACCAAAAAATAGTACAAGTGATACGATGATTGCAGGACCATAGATAATTGTTTGAACCCAACCTGTTAAGAATCCCCAAAAGGGTCCGTAAATATCACGTATATAGGCATATAATCCGCCTGTTTTTGGGATTTGAGCGCCAATCTCTGCTATTGTTAAGCCTGCTGCTAACGTCAAGAGTCCTCCGACTACCCAAGCAAGAATGGCCATATTACTTGTGCCTGCATGTGTTAAAACGACTGCTGGTTTGACGAATACACCTGATCCGATAATCGTACCAACGACAATTGTAATAGCAGTCATTAGTCCGATTGATTTCTGTAATGATTGTTCTTGATTTTGTTTCATAGCTACTCCTTATATGTATAATTTAAATGAAATTTTTCTCTGTATATAAATTAATATACACGATAAAGCGGATTTGTATATTGGAAATTTCAAAATTTAGTGAATTTTTATAAAGAACTTTAAAGGCGAGGTTAATAGCTAAATAATTAATTTAAATAAATATTTTATTGTAAAAAATGCATGGTAGATTTTTTATTGACTGATATGTATAATGTTCTTCATGGCTTGAAAACGATTTCTTGAAAAATATAAAGAACAACTGTATGAAACATGTTGTTTAAGGAGGAATGTGAAATGTTAGAGCTCAATGCTATTACAACATTGGCGCTAGCATGTGTCCTACTTTTATTAGGAGAGGCAGTAGTAAATAAAGTTTCTATTTTGAGGCGTTTATGTATTCCAGCTCCAGTAATTGGTGGATTATTATTTGCAATTTTAGTGGCGATATTACAATCAACAAATATTATAACGATTAAATTGGATTCTGAATTTATCCAAAACTTCTTTATGCTTGCATTCTTTACAACTATTGGTTTAGGTGCATCATTAAAATTATTAAAACTTGGCGGTAAAGTGCTAATTCTGTACTTTATTTTTTGTGGAGTATTAGCATTTTGTCAGAATGTTATAGGTGTTTCACTAGCAAAAGTATTAAACATTCCACCATTATTAGGACTAACAGCTGGTTCTATGTCAATGGAAGGTGGACATGGTAATGCAGCAGCATACGGTCAAACATTAGAATCATTAGGCGTTGATTCTGCAGTTACAGCAGCACTTGCAGCAGCTACACTAGGTTTAGTAGCTGGTGGATTAATCGGTGGACCAGTCGTTAGATTCTTAATTAAAAAGTTCGACTTGAAACCAGAAGATGCTAAAGATACTGGATTAGATTATAGTGAAGTGGAATACAATCAAAATTTACATAGTAGAATGAACCCAACTACAGTGTTTATCGTTCAATTTACAATTATTGCAGTATGTATGGCTATAGGTACATATATCGGTGAAGGGTTTACTAGTTTAACTGGTATCAATATTCCTGTTTATGTAGGCGCAATGTTTGTAGCAGTAATTATTAGAAATATTTCTGATTATGGTAATTTAAACATTATCGATATGAAAATTACGAATCATGTAAGTGATGTTTCATTAAGTTTATTCTTATCAATTGCTTTAATGAGTATTGAATTAACAGAAATTTATCAACTCGCATTACCATTAACAGTTATTGTTCTAGCTCAAATTGTGTTTATCGTATTATTCTCAGTGTTTGTAGTATTCAAAGGACTTGGGAAAAACTATGATGCAGCAGTTATGATCGGTGGATTTATAGGTCATGGACTTGGAGCAACTCCAAATGCGATGGCGAACTTAGATGTTATTACGAAAAAATTCGGAGCATCACCAAAAGCATATCTAGTAGTACCAGTAGTAGGAGCATTCTTAATAGATTTACTAGGCGTTCCAATTGTTACTCTATTTATAAACATATTTAGTTAAATAAAATAAGAAGAGGATTTCCAACTATCAGTGTCGGAAATCCTCTTTTCTATTTTGGGAATAATTATAGATAAAATACGGACCGATAAAATAAATTACCGGTCCAGAAATGAGAAATACAGGCCGATAAAAAAATTTAGCGACCTGAAAATGCGAAATACAGGCCGATAAATAAAATTAGCGACCCGAAAATGGGAAATACATGCCGATAAATAAAATTAGCGACCCGTAAACGACACATCACTCTAATAAAAATAAAAAACGGGTAGATTCCCACGAGTCTACCCGGTTTGAATTTTAGTTTAGTTGAAAGAATGTATCTAATTCATCAATATTTAAAATGTTACCTACATAGAATGCACCGAAGTCACCATATCTAGCTGATACTTCGTCGAAACGCATTTCATAGATTAATTTTTTGAATTGTAACATATCATCACTGAATAATGTTACGCCCCATTCGTAGTCGTCTAGACCTACTGAACCAGTGATAAATTGTTTTACTTTACCTGCATAGCTACGTCCAATTAAACCGTGTGAACGCATTAAGCTACGTCTATGATCCATATCTAACATATACCAGTTGTCTTCACCGTCACGTCTTTTATCCATTGGATAGAAACATACATATTCAGAACGTGGTACTTCTGGATATAATCTTGCTTTTACATGTGGATTTTCGTATGGATCTTCGTCTGAATCACCAGCAAGATAGTTTGAAAGTTCTACTATTGATACATAAGAATAAGTTGGGATTAAGAAATCACTTATATCTAATTTATTAAATTCATTTTCTAAAGCGTTTAATTGTTTAACATCTGGACGTAAGAACCATAACATTAAGTCTGCTTTTTGGCCTGTGATGTTATAGAAAGCATGAGAGCCTTCTTTATTATTATGAACTGTTTCTAAACCTTCAAGGAAAGTTTTGAATTCATTGATCATTGTACTTCTATCATCTTCTGGTACAGTTTTAAGGCTAGTCCAATCTATCGCATAGAATAAATGCAAGCTGTACCAACCATCTAATGTTTTTGCTGCTTCGTTCATTTTACTTTCGCTCCTTTTAGAAAATAATATCTTCTTTATAAGTCTATCATACTAGAAACAGATTAAATGACTCAACTTTTTACATTGTTGTGAAAGAGAAATAGTGACGTTGAAAATTTATTGATATTGATTATCGATTTTATTTATTAGATAATGATAATAGATTGTTGAAAATTTATTTAATAGGAGCATAAATTTGTATAAATTAGAAAATGTATCTAAGAAATATAATGATAAGTTTGCTGTTAAAAACTTTTCTTTAACAGTAGAGCCAGGTTCTATAACAGGGATTGTAGGTAAAAGTGGATCCGGGAAATCGACTTTATTGAAAATGCTTAATTTTATAGAGCAACCAACTGAAGGTGAAATTATTTTTGAGGATAAAGAAATTAATCATGTTTCTAAAAAAATAATTAGAAAATATAAAGAGAAAATAGGAATGGTTTTTCAAAACTATAATTTATTGAATAACTTGAATGTTTATCAAAATATTGCATTACCTTTGAAGATTATCAATAAAGAAGATAAACACAAAGTGAATGAACTGATTGAATTTGTAGGATTAGAAGATAAAATAAATAGCTATCCTGCTCAATTATCTGGAGGAGAGAAGCAACGTGTTGCATTAGCACGGTCTTTAGTCAGAAATCCAGATATTTTATTATGTGATGAAGCTACAAGTAGTTTGGATGAACACAACACTGAAATTATCATAAAAATGTTAAAGAATATTAACAAAGAATTTAATATAACAATCATTTTTGTCACACATGAATTGAATGTTGTAAAACAATTATGTGAGCAAGTTTGTGTGATGGAGGATGGTCAATTGTTAGATATTATTGAAAATAGAACTAAAAGTGTTGAACAGGACACAGGTTCTTATTTAGAAAACGTGAAGCGGAGTATTGAAGAATGACGTTTTTAGAAAAAATTAATTATTATATGCCAGAACTTATCCAATCGTTGCAAGAAACTTGTATCATGCTAGGGTATTCAATGATCATCACTTTATTAATAGGATTGCCTCTAGGGATAGCTTTGTTTTTATCAAATCCAAGCATTAAAGAATTAAATAGAAACTATTATTGGGCTTTTAATTTTTTGATTACATTTATTCGCTCATTCCCGTATTTATTATTTGTTATCAGTTTAATTCCATTAACTAGACTTATTTTAGGAAGTGCTTTTGGTCCTTATCCTTCCATCATTCCTTTAAGTATTGTTGGAATTGCGATCTTTTCAAGATTAGTTGAACAAGTATTACTAGATATACCTGGCGAAATAAAGACGCTAGCAGAATCATTAGGAGCAACAAAGTTTAAATATATATGGAATTTCATTTTAGTAGAATCAAGAAGCGGTATTATTTTGGCTTACACAACGACAGCAGTGAGTATGGTCTCATATTCAACAGTTATGGGGATTGTAGGCGGAGGTGGAATAGGAGATTTTGCTATTCGATACGGCTATCAAAGTTATGAAAATGAAATTATGTACTTTTCAATTATTATCATTATTATCAGTGTATTTATCATTCAAATGTTAGGGAATAATATTTCTCGAAAATTAGACAAAAGGAAGTAGTGTAGATATGAAAAAAAGTTTATTTATTATGATATTGATGTTTAGTGTTATGATTGCCGGTTGTGGTGCAAATAAGAAAGATAGTGAAGATAAAGTTATTAAAGTAGCTTCACAAGCACCTCCAATGACAGATGTAGTGAAAGAAGCAGCTAAAGAAGCTAAAAAAGATGGTTGGGAAATCAAACTTGTACAAGTAAATGATAACGTTGCATATAATGACATGGTAACGAGTAAAGAAGCGGATGCAAGTTTTGCTCAGCATAAACCTTTTATGGAAAAATACAATAAAGAAAGAAAAGCTAATTTAGTAGCGATACAACCCATTTATGATGCAAAAGTTGGGTTTTATTCTAAGAAATATAAAGATACAAAATCTATACCAAATGGAACAAAAGTTGCTATTCCAAATGATATCTCAAATGAAGGTAGAGCTTTAGCAATTCTTGAAGAACAAGGACTTATTAAATTAAAAGATGGCGTTGGCGTAAACGGAACGACTAAAGATATTGTAGATAATCCTAAAGATTTTAAATGGTTAAAAGTAGACTTGCTCAATTTAGCAGAAACGTATAGCGAATCAGATGTATCACTCGTTTATAATTATCCAACATATATATCAAAAATTGGATTAAAACCAGCTGATGCATTATTCCTAGAAAAAAATATTGATACTCGTTTTTCTATACAATTAGTTGCAAGAGAAGACAATAAAGATTCCGAAAAAATTAAAGCATTACATAAAGCAATGAAGAGTGATGCAGTGAAAAAATATTTAAAAGAGAAACATAAAGATACTTTAATACCTTCATTCTAGATATATTCAGAATAAAACCACGAGGCTCGGACAATTAATTTGTCCCGAGCCTCGTGGTTTTTAAACTTATTTGCTAGCAGTTTTAAATTCTATAATTCATCTCATATTTTTGATAATAGTCTAAGATAAAGTTATACATAGTTTTACTTTTATTTTTTAATTGGTTATCTTTCTTTTTAGATATAAAGATACGTTTAGAAATTAGTAAATTTTGGTCTGTTGCATAAGGTATTTCAAAATTTCGACATACTGCTACAGGTAAATAAGTGAAATGTTTTCTGTTTTGAATAAAAATATTAAATAAAGCATCATCAACATAATTGAAATTATGATATTTAATACCTTTTTCATAAAGTTTGTTTTTAATAAATTGATTGTATTCTTTGTAATTAGAAATAAAGAGAAAATGTTTAAAATTATTTGCTTCATAAATATAATCTTTTGGTTCATAAGCATCATACTCTGGTGGCGTTACTAATACAATATCTTCTCTGTAGAGGAAGTCACACTGTATATTTGAGTGTTCAATTTTAAAAAATGAAATTGCAAAATCGGCCTCTTCAGACATTAATTTATTAATAATTGTATGATTATCTAACGTTTCGACATTAAATATTTCATCAGGATGATCTTTAGTAAAAGATAAAATAGGATCTGAAGTAAAACGATTACTTGATGTAATAATGTTAATGGTCTTTTCTTCATCAATTTTATTTTTTAACATACGCTCTTTTGCATAATCGATTTCTCCAAAAATTTTATTAACAGAACTTAAAAATATTTCGCCATTTTTCGTTAATTCTATTTGTCGTAATTTTCGTTCAAACAACTTAATATCTAATTCAACTTCTAAATTTTTAATCATTTTACTTAAAGCAGGTTGGCTAATGTATAGAAAATTAGCAGCCTTAGTGAAACTCATAAAATCTGCCACTGTTTTAAAGTATTTTAGCTGTAATAAATCCATTGTATACCTCCTCATATATATATAACTAATTGGTTATGTGTACATACCTATATATGTATTTTTAATTATTCTAACATAAGCGTAACATTGTAAGTGAAATATACATTGGATATAAGCAAAGGAGAATATATATGAATATTGCAATATATGGAGCAGGTTCGTTAGGTACGATAATGGGAGCTTATTTATCACAATCTGCAGAAAATGTGGATTTAATTGATGTAAACGAAGAACATATTAATAAATTGAATGAAAATGGTGCAACTATAAAAGGGAGTATTGAATTTCATAGTAAAGTAAATGCAATTACTCCGGACAAAATAAATAAAAAATATGATTTAGTATTGTTATTAACTAAACAAATTTATAATAATGATGTATTACCTATTATAAAAAATATTTTAAATACAGATGGGATACTGCTATCTTTACAAAATGGTGTGCCTGAACATTTTATCAGTGAAACTATTCCGAAAGAGCAAATTATAGCTGGATCTGTAGAATTTGGTGCAACATATGCTGAACCTGGTGTATCAAATCTGACTACTACTTATGACACATTCAAAGAATACGCATTACAAATTGGTGAATTAAATGGTGTTGTTACAGAGAGAATCAAGAATATTAAAGAAGTTTTAGAACATATAGGTGGTGTATTTGTTTCATCAAACTTGATCGGAACAAAGTGGTCTAAGTTGTTAATTAATAGTTCTTTTAGTGGTTTGTCTGCAGCATGTGGATGTACGTATGGCGATATAATGGATGATGAAGTTGGTATTCAATCAGCATTATATATTATCAGTGAAGGCATTCAAGTAGCTGAAAAACAAGGTATAGAATTTGAAATCATGTCTGGCGTTGATTTTACTCAATTTAAAATAATTGATAACATTGAAAAACAAACTAAAAAGTTGAAAATGATAATGGAATCAAACCGTAAATTGGAAGCAAGTATGTTACAAGACTTACAAAAAGGTAGAAAAACAGAAATTCACTATATTAACGGTTTAGTTGCACAAGAAGGAGATAACATCGATATACCTACACCATATAATGATAAAATTGTAGAAATCGTATCAGAAGCGGAAAATAAAAAGACAGTTCCGCAATTTAGTGAAAGTATTGCAGAATTCGCTAAAATAATTGAGCAGAAAAAGGAGCTTTTAATATGAGAAAAGAAGAAGTTAAAAATATCTCAGCTACACCATTGAATGCACCGGTATTTCCTGCAACTGACATGTATTTTAAAGATAGAGAATTTTTGAATATCGTTTATGAAACAGATATGGAAATGCTCAAAGAAATTGTTCCAGAACCACTTACAGTTACGAGTAATTTAATAAAGTTTGAAGTCATTAATATGCCTGACAGTACAGGATTAGGTTCTTATATGGAAGCTGGACACGTTATTCCAGTAGAATATAATGGTGAAGCAGGCGAATTCTATCTTTCTATGTATGTAAATAACCAAGCAGCAATCGCATCAGGTAGAGAAGTTGCCGCTTTTCCTAAAAAAGCAGGTACGCCTAATTTATATGTAGACAACGACGTACTAGTTGGCACTTTGGACTACAACTCATTAAGAGTAGCTCAAGCTACTATGGGATATAAATATTATCGTATGGATGATGAAGAAGCTAAGTCAATCATAACAACACCACAATTTATGTTGAAACAGATGAGACACTACGATGGATCACTTTTAATGAGTGAATTAACACGCAGCCAAATAACGGATGTAAAAGTGAAAGAAGCATATAGAGGTCCTGCAAGATTACAACTTTTTGAACATGTAATGGCACCTTTAGCTGACTTTCCAGTAAAAAAAGTAGTAGATGCCCAGCACATCATTGTAGATATGAGATTAGGACAACCGAGTCAAATGTATAATTACTTAAATGATAATAATTAAAATAGAGTATATTAGGGAGGCTGGGACATGTATGTCCTAGACTCCTCTTTATGTATTATTTAAAATTTCATTAATAAAACATTTATAATATCTTTACAAAGGGTTAACCTACAGTTGATACACTTCCTAATGTAATGCATTTTAAATCACAAGGGTTAATTAGGAGGAAGTGTACATGTATAATCAGTCAGTAACAAAACGATTCTTAAGTGGAACTGCTTGTTTGATGTTATTATTAGGCGTTTCTGCAAATGAAACGGTAGAAGCGAGTGGGTCTGGAAATCCGGGAGTTAATACATCTGAAACAACAGCTAACACAAGTGATTCTGAAATTAAAGTGACATCCCAAAAGCCTCAGGTAGCACCAGTTCCTAAGAAAAACCAACCTAACCGTATCATTACTAATTTTAACGGTGATACTAAATCAGAAATGGCATTTAATTGGTATACTACAGATCAGTTTAAAGATGCAAAAGTATGGGTTTCTGAAACTGGTAATTTTGATGATGCACGTTCTTTTGATGCTAAATCTAAAAAAGTAAATTCGAAATATGTTGAACGAGATAAGAATGGAAACTTTATCTTTGCAGATCTAGAAAAAGATGATGAAGGTGAACCTGTTAAAGATAAGAATGGTAAAGAAAAAGTTAAAGGTTATTACACTGATAAAAATGCCAAAGGACCTGAATGGACACGTGGTGATAAACACGGGAAATCAGAATTAACGACAGTACCAGAATATAGCTATAAAGCTGAAGCAAATAATTTAAAACCAAATACTACATATTATTATCGCGTAGGTAGTGCAAATGGTCCTCAAAGTGAAGTAGGTCAATTTAAAACATCTGGAAACAAAGATGATCACTTCCAATTCGTTCAATATACAGATACACAAAATGCATACTGGAATGAACATGTAAGAAATGAAGCTCAGTTTGGTGCTGATACTCTAAGCAATGCCATTAAAACAGCTGGCAATCCAAACTTTGCACTTCATACAGGAGACTTTGTTGAGACTGCTCAAATTGAAGATGAGTGGCGTGATTTATATGATCAATCACGCCCATCCTTTATGTCATTACCAATCGCTTCTGCACCTGGTAACCATGATGAATACGCCTTAAGTGAAGAAGATGAGAAACTTTTAACTACTTATAACGATCATGTAAATGTTCCGAAAGAAAATAATGCAGTGAATGGTGGATCGTATTATTCATTTGATTATAACGGTGCGCATATGGTTGTAGCTAATACGAATGATAATAAAAAATCAAAAGATAACCCAGAAGAGAAAGCTATTGGGAAAGAGCAAATGGAATGGATTAAGCAAGATATTAAAGATGCGAAGAAAAATGGTGCTAAATGGGTTATTTTAAACCTTCATAAACCGATGTATTCTAAATCTTATCATGCTTTATCAGATGAAGATGTCGCTAAAATACGTGATGAGCTGACTAAACAAATTGATGATTTAGATGTTGATTTAGTACTTCAAGGTCATGATCATGTACTTTCACGTACAAAACCACTTGAACATACTGGAACAAAAAATAGTTTTGTAAATGCTAAAAAAGAAGATGCTAAACAAATACGTGGTAAAGATAATGTAGCATATTACGATAATCCTAAAGGTTCAGTTTATGTGTTACCTAATACTGGTGGAACTAAAGCGTATGATAGTATTTATGACCGTCCATTAGAACATATTAAAAAGGTAAGACCTGAATTAAAAGACTTAACACAAGAGCAATTAGATCATTACAATAGTCTGTTTGCTTTAGGTGAACAACCTCATAAAACAGATGCATTTAATAATAGTCATGAAAACAACCGCGACTCATCAGACCAGAACTTCTCAGTTTATGACGTATCAGGAGACGAATTGGTTGTTAAAATATATCAACTACATGGAGATATTAGTAAAGGCGAACAGAGACAAGTTAAATTAGTAGATGAATTTGGTATTAAAAAGAACTAAAAATAATTTTTAAAGTTAAATAAACATGTATATTAGACGTCTCCTTCAAGCAATATTATGTGGAGACGTCTATTTGTAAATAGAAGGAGAGATTATCTTGCAACATAAGTTCAAATGCTTAAGTGCTTTTATAATTTTAATTTGCTTAGTAAGTGGATGTAGTAATGACTCAACAACAAAGAAAGAAACACAACAAAAATCAGAAACCAAACAAGCAAAAGCTGAAGAAATACAAGTTTCAGATAAAGAAAAAGATGAATTAAAAGAAAAATTATTAATCTATGCAGATCAGTATGGTAAAGACAAGGGAATGGCAATATCTAATCGCTATTTTAGTAGCAGTGATCACACACAAGGTGATGGATATGCTTTGACAGAAGACGGAGAATTACAAATTACAAATCATAATAAGCCTGGAAAAAAAGCATTCAAAGTACATAATATAGTTGGGATATCAGCATATTATTCTAAAAACAATGTAAAAGGTATCGATAAACAAGCGCAAGATTTAACGAATATCCAAGGTTATAATGAAGTAGCGGATATGAACAAGCCAATTACTAAATATTTATTTGCTGATAACGGAAAAGTATATCAGTATGAATTCACTCAGAACGAAGATGTCACTTTATCTACAGGATTTGCCGATAAAGATTATAATGGTAAAGATCCTAACTTAAAACCAAATGTCGCTTTTACTGAAGTTAAAGATAAAGATATAGTTCAAAAATGGAAAAAGTTGTTGTCAAAATATAAATCATAAATTTGTGTATTTTTATAAAATTAATTCATAGTTCGGATACGTGAAAATTTATGAAAAAATGTTATAATTATGAATGGAAAAATTAAAGCAATCATATATAGGAGGCAATTATGTCTAATTTACTTAATGTCCTAAGCGACAAACTATCAGGTAAGAATGTTCGTATCGTATTACCAGAAGGTGACGATGCTCGTGTATTAACAGCAGCTGTTAAATTACAAGCTACTGATTTGGTTGCACCGATCGTACTTGGTAACGAAGAAGCAATTAAAGAAACAGCAGCGGGTGCTAATTTATCAATCGATGGACTTACAATTATTAACCCTGAAAAAAGCGAATTAAAAGCTGATTTAGTAGAAAAATTTGTTGAACGCCGTAAAGGTAAAGCAACAGTAGAACAAGCTGAAGAATTATTAAACAATGTAAACTACTTCGGAACAATGTTAGTTTATACTAATCAAGCAGATGGACTAGTAAGTGGTGCTGCGCATTCTACAGCGGATACTGTACGTCCAGCATTACAAATCATTAAAACTAAACCAGGCGTTACTAAAACATCAGGTGTATTCTTCATGACTAAAGGTGAAGAACAGTATGTGTTTGGTGATTGCGCAATTAACCCAGAATTAAATGCTCAAGACTTAGCTGAAATTGCAATTGAAAGTGCTAAGACTGCTCAAGCATTCGGTATGTCTCCAAGAGTAGCAATGCTAAGCTTCTCAACTAAAGGTTCAGCGAAATCACCTGATACTGAAAAAGTATCTGAAGCGGTATCGATTGCTCAAGAAAACTTGAAAGAAACAGACTTAAAAGATGTAGTATTAGATGGCGAATTCCAATTTGATGCAGCAATCGTTCCAGAAGTAGCTGCTAAAAAAGCGCCAAATTCTGAAATTCAAGGTGATGCAAATGTATTTATCTTCCCTAGCTTAGAAGCGGGTAACATTGGATACAAAATTGCACAACGTTTAGGTGGATTTGATGCAGTTGGTCCTGTATTACAAGGCTTAAACGCACCTGTTAACGATTTATCACGTGGCTGTTCAGCAGAAGACGTATACAGTCTTTCAATTATTACAGCTGCTCAAACATTATAATCGTGGAAACTTTGAAAGATTATTTTACACAAGAATGGCGATACATTGACCACACTTCAGGACTGCAGCCAATGCAGTCCTTTAGTTTCGATGATACATTTTGTGATCAAGTTGGAAATGATAAAAGTCCAAGTGTAGTAAGAACATGGATACACAACCACGTCGTGATATTAGGCATACACGATTCTAGATTACCTTTTTTAAAAGATGGCATTGAATTTTTAAACAATATTAAAGGATACAGTGCAATCGTTCGAAATTCAGGTGGTTTAGGCGTTGTGTTAGACAAAGGTGTACTAAATATATCTTTGATTTTTAAAGGTAAACATGATGTATCCATTGATACGGGATATGAAGTGATGTTACGTCTCATACGTGAAATGTTTAAAGAAGAAACAAATGCTATTGAAAATAAAGAAATCTCTGCCTCATACTGTCCGGGTAGCTATGACTTAAGTATCAATAACAGAAAGTTTGCTGGTATATCACAACGAAGAGTTAGAGGTGGTATAGCAGTTCAAATATACTTATGTGTAGAAGGATCTGGTGCAGAACGTGCAAACATGATGAAAGAATTCTATCAACATGCATTAAAAAATGAAAAAACAAAATTTATCTATCCAACCATCATTCCTGAAAGTATGGCATCTATAAATGAATTATTAGATAAAGATTATACAACGAATGACATATTGTTCAAATTGTTAGGAAGTCTAAAAACATTAGGTGCAACATTAAATATGAATCCCGTCACAACAGAAGAATGGGAGCTATATGATAAATATTTTGAAAGAATGATTGAACGAAATGATAAAATGGTACGAAATATGGAAAAACAATAAAATGACATTCTCAAACAACTGTTAAGGTGGTATAATAATTTATTGCTAAACTAGAAACCGAGAAAGGTGGGGAAACAAATGCGAAATAAATTTCAAGTCTGCGATGATTGCCAAGCTGTTAATTTACCATCACTACTGAAAAAATTAAAAAAAATAGATCCAGAAGCCGAAGTAGAAGTAGCTTGCCAATCTTATTGTGGACCAGGCAGAAGAAAAACATTCGCATTCGTTAATAACCGCCCATGTGCCGCGTTAACAGAAGAAGAACTCATGGAGAAAATTCAAAAACAACTTCAAAAGAAACGCGATCCAGAAGAAGAAGAAAGATTGCGACTTAGAAATGAAGAACGAAAACGTCGACAAAAAGAAATAGATGAGAAGTTAAATAAGAAGTTGAATAAGTAGAATAGAAATTTATGAAGTGAAGTTTGGATTAAATCGGGTCAAAACGCACGAAGACTATTGAGATATCGTGCGATTCGGACAAAATCAGGCTAAAACGCACGAAGACTGTGAAGATATCGTGCGATTCGGACTAAATCAGGCTAAAACGCACGAAGACTTTCGAGATATCGTGCGATTCAGACAAAATCAGGTCAAAACGCACGAAGACTTGAATATGTCCATATAATTGTGTAATAAAATAAGAGCCATATATAGCTCACTTTAGTACAATGTAATCGACGAAGAAAAAATTGTAGAGGTG
>NZ_JAJNIF010000019.1:0-27099 GCF_022386595.1 Mammaliicoccus sp. G-M28 | reverse complement strand
TAAAAACCAAGCAGATATATTTTGTTAATACCCTAGAAAAACCAAAGGTTGATTACATCTAAAGATATTACACAAAATTATGGACTTGACTCTCTTATCAGCAATTTTACTTAGAATTGCTTTTAACGTACCCCTTATCAGCAATTTTACTTAGAATTGCTTTTAACGTACCTCTTATCAGCAATTTTGCTTAGAATTGCTTTTAACACACCTCTTATCAGCAATTTTGCTTAGAATTGCTTTTAACACACCTCTTATCAGCAATTTTGCCTAGAATTACTTTTAACACACTCCTTATCAGCAATTTTACTTAGAATTGCTTTTTACGCACCCCTTATCAGCAATTTTACATGGAATTGCTTTTAACGTAACACTTATAAATATAACAGCAGAAAGAATATGTATAAAATAGATATTTCCAACGATTTTGTAAGTGCTGACGCCTGAGGGAATAGTATGCGTGAGAGACTACAGGCTCGATCCATACCCCTAAGCAAGCATGAACTTTACAAAATCGTAATATAAAAAAATAAGCATATCACTATAAAACTGAAGAATTCAGTTAAGTGATATGCTTATTTATTTTGAGTTAGGATATATGCCCAAGCTCCATTTTATAATAAAATCTACTTCTAATATTACATTTTTCTTACTAATTTAATTAATACATATTGTAAAGGTAATCTGCCCCACAATGCCCATTTTGGTAATGTCTTACCGTTTAAAGGAATATTTTTTTGTGCCATATAAACATTTGCTGGGAATACTGCTACTAAAAACCATTCGATTAGTTTTTTAGTAAGTTCACTTGGCTTTTTCAATATTAATTGTAACCCAAATACTATTTCTATTACGCCTGACACCCAAACAACCAATCTTTTTAATGGCAGGAAATGAGGTACAATTGCTTCAAAACCTTTTGATCTTACAAAGTGCATAACACCAGCAAAAGTAAATACTATCCCAAATAATCGTCTAAACAAGGACATTATTCAATACCCATCTCTTTTAAATAACTTTTGCCAAATTTAGGTAAAGTTACTTTAAAGTTATCAGCAATTGTTGCTCCGATTGAACTGAATGTTGTGTCTCCTGATAATTCACGATAATCATTTATACTTGGGCTAAACATTAATAATGGAACATATTCACGTGTATGATCTGTACCAGGTGCAGTTGGATCATTACCATGGTCTGCAGTGATGACTACTAAATCATCTTCATTTAATACAGATTGTAATTCTTCAAGTCGGTTATCAAAATCTTTAATTGCTTGAGCATAACCTTCTTTATTTCTTCTATGACCATATAATGCATCAAAATCAACTAAGTTTAAGAAACTGATTCCAGTGAAATCACTTTTAACTACTTCAATTAATTTATCCATGCCATCCATGTTATCTTTTGTTCTAATAGCTTTCGTAACACCTTCACCATCATATATATCATTGATTTTACCAATAGCTATAACATCATAATTAGCATCTTTTAAAGTGTTCATAACTGTTTCTCCAAATGGTTTCAATGCATAGTCATGTCTATTAGATGTTCTTGTGAAATTACCTGGCTCTCCTACATATGGTCGAGCTATAATTCTACCTATTAAATATTTAGGATCTTTTGTTAATTCTCTAACTTTTTCACAAATATCGTATAACTCTTCTAATGGAATAATATCTTCATGAGCTGCAATTTGTAATACTGGGTCTGCTGAAGTATAAACAATTAAGTCTCCTGTTTCCATTTGATGTTTACCATATTCATCAATAATTTCTGTACCTGATGCAGGTTTATTAGCAACAACTTTTCTACCTGTCATTGTTTCAATTTCTTTTACTAATTCTTCCGGAAAACCTTCTGGATAAACTTTAAATGGTTTATCGATATTTAGCCCCATGATTTCCCAATGTCCTGTCATTGTGTCTTTACCAACAGAAGCTTCACTTAATTTAGTATAAAAAGCTTCTGGATGATCTACTTTATTAACAACTGGTAATTTAGCGATATTACCTAGTCCTAATTTTTCTAAGTTTGGTAAATTTTCATTAAAACCTTCTAGTGTATGTTTTAATGTATGTGAACCTTCATCACCAAAGGCTTTAGCATCTGGTGCTTCACCTATTCCTACTGAATCCATTACAATTAAATGAATACGTTTAAAACGGTTTGTCATTTGACTCACTCCTAGTCTGTAATCACTTTATGGATTAAAGTTGGTTGAACTTGTTCATCAGAAATTGTGATGTTTTCTAAAATTTTAGACTCTACAGCTTTAACATCTTTATTATTTGCATAAATAGTTACTAATGATTCACCTTTTTCAACTTTATCTCCAACTTTTTTATTTAATACTAAACCGACTGCCAAGTCAATTATATCATCCTTTGTTGCTCTTCCTGCACCTAAAAGCATTGAAGCAACTCCAATTTCATCAGCTACAATATGAGATACATAACCCGCTTCTTTAGCTTCAACTTCAAATTTGTATTGAGCTTGTGGTAATTTAGATAAGTCATCAACAACTGAACCGTCTCCACCTTGGTTTTCAAGGAATACTTTAAACTTCTCTAAAGCTTTACCATTTTTAATTACTTCTAACAGCTTTTCTCTCGCTTCTTCTAAAGTTTCTGCTTTATTACCTAATACAACCATTTGTGAACCTAAAGTTAATACAAGTTCAGTTAAGTCTTCTGGACCTTCGCCTTTTAATGTTTCAATTGCTTCTTTCACTTCTAATCCATTACCAATTGCTCTTCCTAACGGTTGACTCATATCTGAAATAATTGCCATTGTATTTCTGCCTACGTTATTTCCGATTTTGACCATTGCATGCGCAAGTAATTCTGAATCTTCAATTGTCTTCATAAAAGCACCAGCACCAGTTTTAACATCTAGTACAATAGCATCTGCTCCAGCAGCAATTTTTTTACTCATTATTGATGAAGCGATTAGTGGAATAGAGTTAACTGTTCCAGTTACATCTCTTAATCCGTAAAGTTTTTTATCTGCTGGTGTTAAATTACCTGTTTGCCCGATAACTGCAACTTTATCTTTATTTACTAAATTGATAAACTCTTGTTCTGTTATTTCTACATGGAAACCTTCAACAGCTTCTAACTTATCGATTGTACCACCAGTGTGTCCTAAACCGCGTCCACTCATTTTAGCTACTGGTACATCAAGTGCTGCTACTAATGGTGCTAACACAAGTGTAGTCGTATCACCTACACCGCCTGTAGAATGCTTATCAACTTTGATGCCTTCAATTTCTGATAAATCAATTTGATCGCCTGATTCAACCATTTCCATCGTTAAATTAGCACGTTCATCATCTGTCATATCTTGAAAATAAATTGCCATTGCTAAACTTGATGCTTGATAATCAGGTATTTCTCCCGAAGTATACCCTTTAATAAAAAACTTGATTTCTTCTTTAGATAATTCTTTCCCGTCACGTTTCTTTGCAATTATGTCTACCATTCTCATAGTTATTACCCTCCTGTTTATAAATGAATACGCTTACGTATGTTTCAAAATATAAAAGGTACTATATAGTACCCTTTATATTAATAGTCTGAATCTGATGTTTCACCTTTTAAAATTTTCACACCAGCTGAAGCACCTATACGTGTTGCACCATTATCAATCATAGTTTTCACATCTTCGTATGAACGGATACCACCTGAAGCTTTAACACCTAAATCTGGACCTACTGTTTCTCTCATCAATTTAATATCTTCTGCAGTTGCACCGCCAGTAGAGAAACCAGTTGATGTTTTTACAAAGTCAGCACCTGCTGCTACTGCTAATTCACAAGCTCTAACTTTTTCTGCGTCTGTTAATAAAGACGCTTCAATAATAACTTTAGTTGTTACACCATTAGCTGCTGAAACTACACTTTCAATATCTTTTTTAACATCTTCATCTCTGCCATCTTTCAATGCACCAATGTTAATAACCATATCTACTTCGTTAGCACCTTTTTTAATTGCATCTTCTGTTTCGAAAGCTTTCACTTCACTAGTAGTAGCACCAAGTGGGAATCCAATTACTGTACAAACGAGTACATCTGAACCTTCTAGCACTTCTTTGGCATGTGCAACATGAGTTGGATTAACACATACTGATTTGAAACCATGTTCCTTTGCTTCTTCTAATAAAGCATCAATTTGTTCCATAGTTGTATCTGGTTTTAAAGCTGTGTGATCGATATATTTAGCTAATGACATATTAAGTCCTCCTAATATTTTTATATTAATTTCATTATAAATGACATGTGAACATTTGTAAAACGATAAGAGAAAATTTGTTCATCAATCTATTAATGCTTGTGCAGTGTATTGATCAGTAATCAAAACATTGCTTAATTGACCTTCAAGTGCACCTCTAATTGATTCTATTTTATGCTCACCCCCAGCAACCAATACAGTATTTTCAATTTCTTTCAATGCATCAAGACCTATACCAATTGTTCTATTGTTAATTGCTTCATCAGCAACTTCACCTGTATTGTTATAAAACCTTGAACATATATCTCCTACTGCTGACTTCTTGAGTCTTGTTTTCTCTTCTTCATTTAAAAATCCAAGTTTAAATAATAGGGATGAATCTCTCACAGTTCCAACTGTGAAAATAGCTATGTCAACTTGTCTACCTTGTTCTAAAATTGATTTGATGTGTCTATCTTTTTCAACCATATCTTTCACTTCTTTGACATCAAATATTACAGGTAATGGTAAATCACGTGGAGTCGCATTATAAGCTTGTGCAAATCTTTCAAGTATTTGATGACTTCGCGTATCTACGTGTGAAAAGCTGATTCCTCCTTTCAACTGTATGATGCCTATATCTTTCAAATGACTTTGCTCTAAATATTGAGACACTTGATACATCGTTTTACCCCAACTAATGCCAATTTTATCTCCACTTTTCACAATTTGAGTTAAATATTCTGCAGTTCTTTTACCAATTGCACTTTGTATATTTAAATAATCATTGTATGATGCATGTTGAACGATACAATCCTTTAAATTATATTTCGACTTTATGAGTGAGGCTAAACTTTCAGCATCTTCATATGGGTCATCTATCTTAACCGTTACAAATCCATGATCTTTCGCATGATTTAATAATCTTGATACTGTAGGTCTTGAAATATCCATCTTTTTAGCTATTGCTTCTTGACTCATTCCTTCTTGATAATAGAGCTTTGCAATTTTGATACTATCTTTATTCTTTTGTAAATCCATCCCTATTCACCACTTTCTTTCACTCTTATCGTACAAAAATTCGCAAAAAATTGAAACAAATGTTATCTTTAAAATGAAAAAACTTTTATATTTGAAGGAGAAGATAGTTATGACTCAAGGGACACCACATATTCAACCAAATGGTGTGAAAATTGCAAAAACAGTACTAATGCCAGGGGATCCATTACGTGCTAAATTTATCGCTGAAAATTTCTTAGAAAATGTTGAACAATTTAATGATGTAAGAAACATGTTAGGTTACACAGGAACTTATAAAGGAAAAGAAGTATCTGTAATGGGTTCAGGTATGGGAATTGCTTCAATTGGTATTTATTCATACGAACTATATAATTTCTTTGATGTAGATACAATTATTAGAATTGGTTCATGTGGTGCGATGCAAGAAGATATCAACTTATATGATATTATTATTGCTCAAGGCGCTTCTACTAATTCACACTATGTTGATCAATTCAACATTCCTGGTTATTTCGCTCCAATTGCAGATTTCGGATTAGTTGCAAATGCTAAAAACAAAGCAGACGAAATCGGTGCAACAACTCATGTTGGAAATATTTTATCAAGTGACATTTTCTACAATGCTGATACAGAAGTAACGAGCAAATGGTCTAGATTAGGTATCCTAGGTGTAGAAATGGAATCTGCTGGATTATATGTAAACGCAGCAGCAGCAGGTAAAAAAGCTTTAGGTATCTTTACAGTAAGTGATCATTTACTAAGAGACGAAGCTACAACTGCAGAAGAAAGACAAAACTCTTTCACACAAATGATGGAAGTTGCTTTAGAAATAGCTGAATAATAAATAAAAGTGGCTGGACAAATTAATTGTCTCAGCCACTTTTATTTTATGCCGCATGCTTCTGCTACGACTTCTACGATATGTTTTACTTTAATTTTTTCTTCTAATCCTTCATTTTTTACACCTAACAACATTTGTAAGTGACATCCTGGATTAGATGTAATAATTAATTGCGGTTCTACTTCTGCAACATGCGTCATTTTTCTATTTAATATTTCCATTGATGCTTCATAATTTACAATATTATATATACCTGCAGAACCACAACAAATATCTTTTTCTGGTAAAATTTTATATTCTAGTCCTTTAATTTGCTGAATAATTTTCTCTGGTTCATTAAATACATGTTGAACGTTTTGTAAGTGACATGATGGTTGATAAGTTGCTCTAGTATGGATTGGTACATCTAAATTCAACTCAATATCATCTAAAATGACAGATATATCTCTTACTTTATTAACAAATACTTCTGCTCTATCTTTCCACTCTTCATCATTTCTCAATAAATGATCATATTCTATTAAAGATGCCCCACAACCTCCAATAGCATTTACATAATAATCTACATCATATTTTTCAAGTGCTTCTATATTTAGTTTAGCTAATTTTTTTGATTTTTCCATTTCACCTGCATGATGTTGAAGTGCGCCACAGCATGTTTGCTGTTTAATTTCTACAACTTGAATATCATGTGCTTCTAATATTTTTATTGCTAAATCATTAATATTTGAGAAAAATGCATCCATCATACAACCTCTAAAGAATCCAACTGTCGTTTTCTTAGTTCTAAATGGATTTTGTATATTAGTCTTTTCTTTTTTAACGGGTGGTAATATCGATGCCATTTTTCCTAGTCTTTCAGGCAATACATCCAATGCTTTTGTCTTACTTATAATTGTAGATATTAATGGTGAATGATACAATTTCAAACCTTTATACATGGCGTCTAACATATAATTACGTTCTAAAAATATAGACATTAATTGAGTGTCTAATTTTTTATTTCTGTTTTCTCTTAATACTTCAACCGCAGATTCATAAATATC
Source organism: Mammaliicoccus sp. G-M28 (assembly GCF_022386595.1). Lineage (NCBI taxonomy): Bacteria > Bacillati > Bacillota > Bacilli > Caryophanales > Staphylococcaceae > Mammaliicoccus > Mammaliicoccus sp. G-M28. The sequence continues at coordinate 19,984 of NZ_JAJNIF010000019.1, read as the reverse complement.
ACCATACTGTACATTAGTTGGACAAACCGTTTCACATTGTCTACATCCTAAGCATAAATCTATAGCTTCTTCTAAATCTTTTAACTCTGCTTTTCCTTCTACAGCATACTTAACTAAATTAATTCTGCCGCGTGGCGAATGTTTTTCTTCTTTCATCGTTAAATATGTAGGACAAGATGGTAAACAAAATCCACACTGAACACAATCAAAAGTCGCATCATATTCCAATTTATCAATTAAATTAATCGTCATGGACTAACACAAACCTTTCATTCTCGTCTGGGAATATTTTGCCTGGATTCAAACGATTATTTGGATCTAATGCTTCTTTTACATCTTTCATAAATTTCATACCCGCTTCATCAAATTCATTGTACATAAACGGTTTTTTAAATAATCCAATGCCATGTTCTCCACTTAATGTGCCACCTAATTTTAATGCAGCTTTAAATATTTCAGCAACTGCTTCTTCAGCACGTTTCATTTCTTCAGGTTTGCGTTTATCAGTAATAATATTTGGGTGTAAGTTACCATCACCGGCATGACCAAATACAACTAAATTTAAATCATAAGTTTGTCTTATTCTTTCTATTTCTTCAAAAAATGCAGGTATTTGGCTAACTGGTACGCTCGTATCTTCGCTAATTTTAGTAGGACCAAATTTTACAATCGCAGGTGATACAAGCTTTCTCACTTCCCATAATTCTGATGCTTGTTTCTCATTTTGCGCAATGAGCACCTTACATCCAGGTAATTCTGCACACGTTTCTTCAATTATTCTCATCTCTGCTTCTAAAGCTAAAGGATGTCCATCCAATTCTACTAATAATACTGATTCAGAATCAGCAGTTACATTCTCAATTGGATGTGTTGATAAAACTGCATCAACACAATATTTGTCCATTATCTCAATTTTAGAAGGTAATATACCAGATCTTAAAATTTTAGAAACAGCTTTTCCAGATGTAATAAAATCATCAAACTGCAGCATAGCTGTCTTAGTATCTATCGGTTTAGGAATTAGTTGTAAAGTAGCTTTAGTAATAATACCTAGTGTTCCTTCCGAACCTACAATTAATTTAGTCATATCATAGCCTGTTACATTTTTTACAGTACGACCCCCACAATGAATCACATCTCCATTTGCCGTTACGACTTCTAATCCTACAACGTAATCTTTCGTTACACCGTATTTTAAACATCTCGGTCCACCAGCATTTTCAGCTAAATTTCCACCGATTGTAGATACTCTAGAACTTGAAGGATCAGGTGGATACATTAGCCCATACGATTCAGCTACTTTATGAATCTTTTCAGTTATAACACCTGGTGAAACTTCCATCATTAAGTCATTCTCATAAACTGTTATTTCATTGTCCCACCTTGAGAAATCGAGCACAATACCACCATATACAGCAAGCGGACCCCCACTCAAGCTCGTACCACTTCCTCTTGGATAAATTGGGACATCATATCGATTACACAATTTAACAATATGAACAACTTCCTCCGTAGACATAGGCTGACAAATAATATCAGGCATAAACTCTCCGAAAGAAGCATCAAAACTATAACTTGAAAGATCAGCAACTTCTTTAGAAACACGACCATCATCCATATGTTTCTTTAAAGCTTCATAGAGCTCCTCCATGTTATCCCCCCTGTATAAAAAATTATTATTCTATTAATGATATCACTGTTTTTTATAATTTTCATTTCAAGTGAATGCGGTTACAAAATATGTAATGAAAAAGAGTGGACCAAGAATGTCTTATATAAGACATTCACACTTCTTTCGACTTGTGTGAATATGGATATCCTTGCTTACACTTCTTTCGACTTGTGTGAATATGGATATCCTTGTTTACACTTCTCTCGACTTGTGTGAATATGACTACTCTTAGTCACACTTCTTTCGACTTGTGTGAATATGACTACTCTTAGTCACACTTCTTCCGGCTTGTGTGAATATGGCTATCTTTGCTTACACTTCTTTCGACTTGTGTGAATATGGCTATCTTTGATTACACTTCTTCCAGCTTGTGTGAATATGACTATCCTTGCTTACACTTCTTTCGACTTGTGTGAATATGGATATCCTTGTTTACACTTCTTTCGACTTGTGTGAATATGGATATCCTTGTTTACACTTCTCTCGACTTGTGTGAATATGACTACTCTTAGTCACACTTCTTTCGACTTGTGTGAATATGGCTATCTTTGATTACACTTCTTTCGACTTGTGTGAATATGGCTATCTTTGATTACACTTCTCTCAACTTGTGTGAATATGGCTATCCTTGTTTACACTTCTTTCGACTTGTGTGAATATGGATATCCTTGATTACACTTCTTCCAGCTTGTGTGAATATGACTACTCTTAGTCACACTTCTTTCGACTTGTGTGAATATATATGACCTATAAAAAAAGCTGAGACAATTAATTTGTCTCAGCTTTTTGAATACACTCTTTTAACTAAAATACAATTTTATTAATGATTAGCCTAAGAATGATTTTAACATCCAGTTATGTTTTTCAAGACTTGTTACCATAGCTAATAACATATCACCTGTCATGTCATCGTCTAATTTTTCTGCTAATTGGATGCCTTCTTCTAGTTGTGCAATTACTGTTGTAAAGTCTTTAGATAATTGTTCAACCATTTGATTAGCTGTTAAGTTTTTCTCAGCTTCTTCAATTACTGACCATTCTAATGCTTCTTTCAATGTTGCTATTGGATTACCTTGTATTGCTAATATACGCTCAGCTAAGTCGTCTATATATACGCTTGCTTCATTATATAATTCTTCAAATTTTGCATGTAGTGAGAAGAAGTTTGGTCCTTTAACATACCAATGATAATTGTGGAGTTTAGTATATAATACTGTCCACTCTGCTACTTGTTTGTTTAATACTTCGATTACTTCTTTATTGTTTGTCATTAATTTCCACTCCTCTAAAATTAATATCCTTGATTACAATAATTATTATATTATAATCATTCTAATCTGTCAACGTTTTATACCTAGTTATTTATAATTATTATAAATAAGGAAAAGAGAGAAAAAAAGAAGGTATAACCTTTATTAGGCTAATACCTTCTTTCCAAATGGATAAACATTTATTTAGCTTTTTCAAGTGTTAGTGGTACTTTAATTTCTTTATCGACTTTCTTACCATCCATCAGTTTGATGATAGAGTCTACAGAAGCTTTACCCATTTTATCTGGTTGTTGTGCGACTGTAGCATCAAGTTTACCACTTTTAATTGATTTCATTGCATCTTCATTACCATCAAATCCAACGACAATGATATCTTTATCTCCAATAGCTTCTATTGCACCAAGCGCCATTTCATCATTATGTGAGAAAATTGCTTCTACATCTGGATGTGCTTGTAAAATATTTTGAGTTACATTCAATCCTTCTGCACGATCAAATTTAGCACTTTGCTTAGCAATAACATCAAGTGATTTGTCTGCTACATCATGGAAACCTTTACCTCTTTCTCTTGTTGCACTAGCTCCTGGTACACCTTCTAATTCAGCTACTTTAGCCTTTTTACCAAGTTCATCTAGAATAAATTGACCACCCATTTTACCACCTTCTACATTATCAGAAGCGATAAATGTAGCGACATCTCCTTTATCAACAGATCTGTCTAAAGTAATTACTGGAATACCTTCATTGTTAGCTGATTGCACTGAACTTGAAATAGCACTTGAATCAGTTGGATTGACAACTAAATAGTCAACTTGTTGCTGAACTAAATCTTCTATATCATTAGTTTGCTTAGCTGAATCATCTCTAGCATCTACTACTTTAACTTTCATACCTTGTTTCTTCGCTTCTTTTTCAATACCATCTTTAATAGAAACAAAGAATGGATTATTCAATGTTGAAACACTTACCCCAATTGTAACTTCTGATTTCTTTTTATTTGTCTTTCCTTGATTACCTTTTTTCAATGGTGATTCAAGTGAACATGCTGATAAAAATAATATGGTAGTCATTAACAGGATTAAAATTTTCTTCATTTGTTTCTCCTCACTTTAATTGATTATTTTTTTCTATCGATTAAGACTGCTATTAAAATAACAATACCTTTTACAACTTGTTGATAGAACGATGATACACCTAGTAAATTTAATCCATTATTAAGTACACCAATAATAAGCACACCAATTAGTGTTCCTACGATACGACCTTTACCTCCAGTTAAAGAAGTTCCGCCTAATACCACTGCAGCAATAGCATCTAATTCGTATGATGTACCTGCAGTTGGTTGAGCTGAATTTAAACGTGAAGTTAAAATTGCACCAGCTAATGCTGACATTAAACCTGAAATACCATAGATTAAAATTTTCACTCTATTTACTTTAATACCAGAAATTTTTGAAGCTACTTCATTCCCCCCGATAGCATATGTATGTCTACCGAATGTTGTCTTTTGTAAAATAATTGCTAATACGATAAATACAATGATCATTGTGACTGCTGGTACTGGAATTCCGAAAAAGTAACCTTTACCAAACAGTTGGAACATATAACTGTCGCCTAAACTTGTTATTGGATTACCATCTGTTACAACGAGCGTTAAGCCTCTAAATATAGTCATAGTAGCAAGTGTTGCAATAAATGGTGCCATGCTACCGAATGTTACTAATATTCCATTAAATACACCTAATAAGAATCCACCTAGCACACCAACTATGAGTGCAACTATTGGATCTAAACCGCTTGTAATTAAAATGGCTGTGAAAGCACTTGATAAAGCAAGTATAGAACCGACAGATAAGTCAATTCCACCAGTTAGAATAACAAATGTCATACCAAATGCTATTAACCCGTTAATAGAAACTTGTCGTAATAAGTTCAATAGGTTAGATAAATCTAAAAATGCTGAGTTCATAATACTAATTACTACTATTAATAAGATAAGTCCTATAAATGGAATGATTTTTTCGACAAAAGATGTCTTAGCTGTGATTTGTTGCATGTAATTCCCCTCCTGTAGCTAACGTCATAATATTTTCTTCTGTAATATATTCGTGTTCAACTTCACCTTTAATGCTACCCTCTTGAACAACAATCACGCGATCACTCATACCGATTACTTCAGGAAGTTCTGAAGATATCATAATAATTGAAACACCACGTTCAGTTAATTCATTCATCAGTTGATAAATTTCTCTTTTCGCACCAACATCAATACCTCTAGTCGGTTCATCTAAAATCAATATTTGAGCTCCTGTGCCAATCCATTTTGCTAACACGACTTTTTGTTGATTACCACCTGAAAGTGATGAAACAAGTGCTTTGCGATCAGTCTTAATATTTAGTCTTTTACTAATTTGGTCTGCAAATACATGTGTTGATTGCTCTTTAATAAAGCCTTTATTTGAAAAACTTTTCAATGACGGTAATACCATATTATGTTCAATTGAGAAATCTAGAATTAATCCTTCGTCTTTTCTATTTTCTGTAATTAAACCTAAACCGTGTTTCATTGCATCTTCCGGTGTTTTTATGGAAACGGATTTGCCTTTAATTTCAATATCTTTATGGCCTTTATCTATTCCGAATAGACTTCTCATAATTTCTGTTCTTCCAGCACCCATTAAACCACTAAACCCAAGTATTTCACCTTGTTTCAATGAAAACGATATATCTTTAATACCTTGTACATCATTACTGAGTGACTTCACTTCCATAACAGTTTCACCTGGTGTCACAGTTCTTTTTGGAAATTGTTCAGTTAAATCTCTGCCCACCATTGACTTAACAATTTCATCATAATTTGTATCTTTAGTATCTTTATACAATACGGTTTTACCATCTCTCATCACTGTTATTTCATCTGAAATCTCAAATATTTCTGCCATTCTATGAGAAATATATACAAATGAAACACCTTGCTTTTGTAGTGTCTTAATGAGTTTAAATAATTGTGTGATTTCTTTATCCGTCAAGGCGGCTGTTGGTTCATCCATGATAATTATTTTTGCATTTGTCATTAAAGCTTTAGCAATTTCAATCATTTGTTGTTCACCAATAGAACATTTGCCAGCAACTTTCTTTAATGAAATGTTGAAATTCAATTTTTCAAATACTTTTAAAGCTTCTTTTTTCATCTTTTTCTCATTTAAAATGCCAAACTTATTTTTCATTTCCTTACCGATAAATAAGTTTTCAAGTACAGTTAATTCTGGCCAAATATTTAGCTCTTGGTGAATAAATGTAATACCTGCATCTTCTGACATTTGCGCATCTTTATATTCTACGTTCTTATTTTGAAATTTAATTTCACCTTTATCTTTTGCATGAATACCTACAAGAATTTTCATCAATGTAGATTTTCCAGCACCATTTTCTCCCATAAGTGCATGGACAGAAGCTTCTTTAAGATTAAAGTCTACACCAGTTAATACTTTATTTTGGCCAAACGCTTTATGTATTCCAGCCATTTCTAACATAGAACCCCTCCTTTAAAATAAAACATCACTTTCTAAAATGACATTTGCAAATGGTGTTGCTTCTCCTGTTCGAATAATAGCAACTGTATTTCGTGTCATTTCTTTAAACTTCTCATGTGATATATATTCTTTTTCTACATCACTTTGATTAACTTTTTTTAAAAGCTCTGGATTATCAGATTTAATTTCTTCTGCAAAAATCATTTTTTGTACTGCCATATGTTCTAATACCAGTTCGTAAACGCTTTCAAAACTTGGTACACCAAAAGACAGTGCTAAATCTATTTTACGTACGCCTTTTGGTATAGGTAATCCACAATCTGCTATTACAATTCGATCAGTATGTCCAAGATCACTTAATACTTTTGATATTTCGCTGTTTAATATCCCTGTTTTATACATTCCATTCTCCTTTAATATCTTCTAACGTTGGCATTCCACCTTGAGCACCCATGCCCGTAACTGAATAACTTGCTGCTAAATTAGCAAACGCTAAAGCTTTTTCTAAGTTGTATTCTTTCTGTAATGCAACAGCAAACGCACCGTTAAATGTATCGCCAGCACCTGTTGTATCTTTTACATCACGTTTAAATCCATCTACTTGAACTTTTTCTTTACCATTATGATAAACAGCACCTTTATCACCTAAAGTTACAATCAATTTCATAGGATAAGCTGAAAGTGCATCATCTAAATCACCTTTGAACATTTCATCACTTTCTGTTTCATTTGGAGTTAAATAATCAACTTTTTCGATAATCGATTTATTGATTTCTCTATAAGGGGCTGGATTTAATATTGAAACTAAACCATTTTCTGAACAAAATTCTACGACATATTCAACCGTTTCACTCGGTATCTCTTGTTGTAGCAATACAATATCTCCTTCAGTTAAAGTTTCTAAATGTTTCTTTACAAAATCAGGCGTTACTTCATTATTTGCTGAAGGAACAACTATAATACTATTGTCTTGCTCTGATAAAGTAATATGTGCAGTACCAGATGGAACATGTGTAACGGGTTCCACACCATCCACAATAACATGATTATTTTTTAAATTTCCATATATTTCTTTACCAAAATCATCTTCACCAATTCTACCTACCATTTGTACTTTTTCACCTAATCTTGCTGCTGCAACTGCTTGATTAGCGCCTTTTCCTCCTGGTGTTGTAAAGAAATCGTCTCCTAAGATTGTTTCACCTTTACCTGGTCTTTTAGAAGCTGAAACGACTAAATCTATAGACATACTACCAATTACTGTTATCTTCTTCATATTAATCTCTCCTTGTTGATTGTCTTTCTACTAAAGTTACATCTAATACTTGATGATGTTCTCTTTTTTTACCTTCTAATTGCTTTATCAATTGCTGACATGCCTTTTTACCAATTAAATATGCAGGTTGATGTATCGTAGTTAAACTTGGCGAATACGTAATTGATAAAGGTATATCGTCATAACCTACAACTTGTATATCATTTGGTACATTGTAATTATAGTTATACAGTATGCTCATTACTTTAAATGCACCAACATCATTACTACAAATTATACTATCTATACTATATTCTTTAATCATATTAATTAATTCATCGTCAGATAGTTCTAGCTCATTTGCAGATATGTAATTTACTTTAGCGTGATCCAATACTGATTTAGCTCCATTAAATCTTTCTCTAAATGATTTATAATTTAAATTTTGTTCTAAAATGAGAACTGATTTAGCTTTTCCTTTAATTATCACTTCAGCTTGAAGCTGTCCGCCTTTAAGATGGTTCGTTTCTACAAATTCGTGATCTTCATATACACGATCTAATAATACAAATGGCATATTATAAGATTTAAAAGAATCAAATGTTTCCTTGCTTGAAAGTTGTGATGCTATAATGCCACTACAATTATGTACATTAAAAGTGTTTAAGTACGCAAGCTCTTTCTCATCATTACTATCACCATTGCCTAAAATAATATGATAGCCCTTAGCCATTGCTTCGTCTTCAACACCTCTTGCAACTACTGTAAAAAATGGATTACTAATATCAGGAAGTAACAAACCAATCATTTTAGACTTGCGTTTGTATAATGTCCTTGCTGTTTCATTTGGACTATAATTTAAATCTTGAATTGCTTTATCAATTTTATCTTGAGTTTCTTTTTTAACATAACCACTTTTGTTTAATGCTCTAGATACAGTTGCAACCGATACTCCTGCATATTGAGCAACTTGTTTAATTGTTGCCATACTTCAACTTCCTTTTGTGTAACCGTTTACACAAAAGGATACCACGCTCTAATTATTTATGCAATATCAATCTAAAAAATATTTTCTTTCTTCAATTGTTGGCAACTTACATTCATTTTTAAATTGTAAACTATGTCGAATTTTAGCAAATAAGTCATATCCTGCATTTCTAATAAATCTCGGAACAAATTTTAACGACCATCCAAGTAATTGATAATTTTTAATATTTTTTAATAAATGTATAACTGCATCTGATTTAATATATACATCTTTACCATCCACAACTACAATAGAATCTATATTTTTCAAATCTGGTCTTACATTAGCTAAATTCTTTCCATATTCTCCTTCTAATTGAGCAAACTGAAATCTAGAAGAAATCTTATGACCAATTAACCACATAACCGCTCTGTTACAATATCCACAATCACCATCATAATAAACAATAGCCATATCATTCACTCCTATATCTATTTCTTTAAAAGTAACACTTCATTATTACAAATAAAACCGAGACGAATTGTATCGTCTCGGTTTCTATTTATGTAGCTTTACTAAATTCTTTATATTCTTCTTCGTTAATAGAAATGACCTTAAATCCTATGTATCCAAATATTATCGATATAACTGGAACTGTATAATTGAACACTGCATACAAACCATATTCTAATACATTTACATTCAATGTTTGTGCGATAAATACACCACATGTATTCCATAAGAAGAATACCGAAGTAACAGTACCACCATCTTCTAATGCTCTAGATAAGTTTTTAGGATGTAATCTTCTATCTAAGAATGTTTTGATATACATTCTTGATGGAACTACAATCGATATGTATTGTTCTGAACATGAAGCATTTGTTCCTATACACGAAACAATAACTGATGCAATAAGACCGCCAGTTCCTTTGGCTACTTTCAATATTTGCGTGATAATCGATTTCAACATACCTGAATATTCAAGAATACCTCCGAATGTCATTGCAACAATCGTCATCGAAATGGTATAGAACATGGATTCTAATCCACCTCTATTAAATAATTCTTTTACTAAATCATTTTTAGAATCGAGTACATACCCTGTCTGTAGTGTTTGAACACTATCATGAAGACTTCCACCTTGTATAAAGATTTGTGATAAGAAACCTAATATAATACCTACTACAAGTGCAGGAATTGCTGGTACTTTTAATGCAACTAAAATTATAACGATAACTGGCACTATTAATAGCCAAGGTGAAATCGTGAAGTTATCTAACATTTCAGAGTTAATACCATCAATTTTTCCTTGATCCATATTAGAAACTGAAAATTGTTGTCCTAAAATAAAAAATACAATTAATGAAATGATTACTGCAGGTACGGTTGTATAAAACATATGTTTTATATGCTCAAATAAATCTGTACCCGTTAAACCAGCTGCTAAGTTTGTAGTGTCTGATAGAGGACTCATTTTATCGCCAAAGTAAGATCCTGAAATAATAGCACCAGCTATCATGCCAGCAGGTATATCCATACTCAAACCTATACCCATTCCAGCTACACCTACTGTTGCCATTGTTGACCAACTACTACCTATTGCTAATGAAACAATTGCACATATAACAGTTATCGTTACTAAAAATAAAGAAGGTGTTATTAATTTTAAGCCATAATAAATCATTGTGGCTACTATACCCCCACCTATCCATGCTCCGATAATTAATCCTACTAAAATTATAATGACAATAGCAGGTAAAGCTAATCTTATACCTTTATACATCATTTCTTCTATTTCTTTCCAACTAAAGCCATGATAAAAAGCTACGATTGCTGCTATTGCAGTACCTATCATAAGTGGAATATGTGGTGCTTGTTCTAATACAACTACTGTAAACAACATACTAATAATCATAAACAAAAAAGGAACAACTGCCCAAATGAAACTTATATTATTCTTAGATAAAGACTCATTTTCCATCGAGAAACCTCCTTGATAATTAAAGCGCTTACATTCCCAATTGTATTATTTTATTTTTATTTATTCAACACTATATTTACATGGACCTACAATAAATTTATAGGTCCATGTATGTACATCATTATTAATCTTCTTTAAGCATTAACAATACTTCTTTCATTATTATATTAAACTCTTCTTTATATTCATCATTAAAACGTATTATAACAGCTCTTTCATCAGATTTTAATCGATTTTTTAATATATATTTTTTCTCAAATAGTCTCTTTATAGCACGAGCCGATTTATTTTGTTTTATATAACCTTTTTCGATTGCATCTTTAAGATGTACCTCTTCCACTTCATTCAACTTCATTAAGAAGAAAAATTCGTGTTTCTTTAGACCATACTTCTGTTCAATAACTAAAAAGATATTATCAATTTTATTTTGGTAGTCAAAGAATTCGGAACATGCTGTGATTGCCTCTGAATAAGATTGAGTCTTCATAGTCTGGACCTCCTAATTAATAGTTAATTAAATTATCTTAAAATAATTTTAACACAAAATTAAATAACATCAATATGGAATTTAATAAAATATTTGACATTTTATGTATTTTTTAGTGGTCAATTTGCCAACCGTTATGAGTTACTCACAAATTCTATATATGAACGTTTATTTTTAAAATAAAAAAAGATTATAACACTTTTGGTTATAATCTTTTTACTGTATTAAATTAAATGAATCATACTATTTACCTTTTTTATCTTTCAAATAAAATTCCTTACCTGTAAAGAATTCTTTAGTTAACTCTTTTACTTTAGGAGCTAATATGACAACTGCAATTATATTTGGAATTAGTATACATGCTAAAGCAATATCTAATAAGTTCCATAATTGTGTACCTGCACCAAATGCCCCAAGTGCAATTGATAATACATAAATGATTTTCATTATGAATCCAGCTGTTAGTCCAAATAAGTATTCTGCCATTCTAGATCCATAATATATAACAACTATTATTGTTGAGAAGACGAAGAATACCATTGAAATAGAAACTATCCAACTTCCAAAAGTACCAAAAGCACTATTAAACGCTCTTGCAGTTAACGCAGCAGATTGTCCTTTCGCATCGTCATCTTTCCATACGTCTGTAACAAGTACAACAAATGCAGTTGTACTACAAATAATTAAAGTATCTACAACGATCTCACTTACACTCCAGAACGCTTGTCTTACAGGATGGTCTGTTTTTGCAGCAGCATGTGCAATTGGTGAAGTACCTAAACCTGCTTCATTAGAGTAAATACCTCTAGCAAAGCCCCAACGAACAGTAGTTGCAAGTGCTGCACCAAAACTACCACCTAAAGCAGCATCAGGATTAAATGCTTTTTCAACTACTAAAGCGATAACGCTCGGTACATATTGAATATTAATGATAATGATAATGAAGCCCATAATACAGTATAAGCCAACCATTATAGGTACTATCATTTCTGTAAATGTTGCAATACGCTTAATACCTCCGAATACAACCATTGCTGCTACTACAGCTAAAAATATACCAGTAATACCCATATCAATATTGAATGTATCTTCAACCGCACTTGCTGCTGAATTCCCTTGTACCATAATACTTGGAATAAGTTCGATCATTAAAGCAAATGCGAATACGAAAGAGAATATGAGTCCAACTTTTTTATTTTTGAAACCTTTTTTCATGTAATGAGTTGGTCCACCTACATATTCTCCCTTATCATTCTTTTCACGATAATGAATACCTAATACGTTTTCACTATATTTTAAAGCCATACCTAAAAATGCAATAACCATCATCCAAAATACAGCACCAGGACCACCCATCATAATAGCAGTAGGAACACCGACAATATTCGCTGCACCAACCGTAGAAGACAATGCAGATGTTAAAGCTTGTCTTGGTGTGATTGTTCCCTCACCCTTTGGCTCTTTGTTAATACTTCCAAACGTTTGTTTCATCATATATCCGAAATGTCTAAATTGAATAAAGCCTAAATATAACGTTAAAAATAAACTAGATAATAATAAAAGTGTTACGATTGGATACCCCCATAACCAATCAGAAAATGCTACGATTTTCTCCATAAAATGACCCCTTCGCTATTTTATTGATAAAAATTTACGTAATCATATTCTTATCTTACAGAATATTCGGTAAATAATAAACCCAAATTGATAAATATTAAATAAATGGAGTGGTGTAGTATCAGCAAATTTCAGCAAAATTGCTGATAAGAGGTGCGTTATAAGCAAGTTCTACCAAAATTGCTGATATGAGATACAGTATCAGCAGCTTCTACCAAAATTGCTGATAAGAGATGCGTTATAAACAGGTTCTACCAAAATTGCTGATATGAGGTGCGTTATAAGCAGGATCTACCAAAATTGCTAATAAGAGATACAGTATAAGCAGGATCTACCAAAATTGCTAATAAGAGATACAGTATAAGCAGGATCTACCAAAATTGCTGATAAGGAGTGTTCATTTTTTGAATAAAAATAGATATTCCAACGATTTTGTAAGTGCTGACGCCTAAGGGAATAGTATGAGTGAGAGACTACAGGCTCGAGCCATACCCCTAGGCAAGCATGCACGTACAAAATCGCAAGATTATATAAAAATAGATATTCCAACGATTTTGTAAGTGCTGACGCCTAAGGGAACAGTATGTGTGAGAGACTACAGGCTCGAGCCATACCCCTAGGCAAGCATGCACGTACAAAATCGCAAGATAAAAAAATAAGCATATCACTGTAAACTTTAAAAAATCAGTTTAGTGATATGCTTATTTATTTTGATTTAGGATTTATATCCATAGCTCTTCATACTTATTAACCTACATGTAATACTCTACAATGTTTTAAAAATTGATGTGAATATTGTTCTTTAATATCTTCTATTGAACCGTAGCACAATCCTATCATTCGCCACTTTGGATTATGATGATAGAATGAGTCTTTTTCTAAACTCCATTTCACCATTTTTCCTTCGTGATTATATCTAGGTATTGTCATTTCATTACCATCTAACACATTTAAGAATAATTGGAATATTTCTGGATCTATTCTTTCAAACTGGTCAATAACGAGCCATTCTCTTTCAGAACTTGTAATATGACCTGTGATGAATCCTTCTCTGTAATACAATGCACCACTTTCGTTTGGCAAGTATCTTCCATATAACATTTCTTCTGTAAAATCTGGGTGTCCTACAGTATAAATACCTTTAGCAAGTTCACGCTCAACATAATGTTTAGCTTTTTTCAAACCATCTTCTTTATTATCACAAAGCATAAGAATAATAGGCTTATCTTTTTTATGTTCATTTTCTTGCTCACGTGGTACTGACATTTCGTACTGTTGATTTGAACTTTGTTCATACGTCCCATTGCTCATATCTATCATTGCATCATATTGTGCTTTAGTTAAATTCGCAATTGATTGTTTGGAATTTTCTTGTAAGAAGTATAATTTTTTTAAGGCTTGATGTTTATTTAAATCTCCAACACTTACAGGATTAATATCTTTATGATACTTAACTGTAATACATGTAGAATCTGTTCTACCTGGCTGTGGTGGTAATTTATGTATACTATCAGATACTTCACCTATTCCAATTATTGAGTGATTAGCATTTCTATTTAAGAATACAATCTGATCACCTATTTCTAGCTGAGTGTAATAGATGTAACCATTTCTTTTAATTCCATTTACAGTATGCGTAAATATTGTATAAGTTTCATTTTCTTCAAATTGGATTTCTTCAGATAATAGGAAATATCTAGGAATCTTAATAGCACCTTGTCCTAACCCAATAATTAGTTCGAACTCTTCTTTAGAAATACGATTAAACAATTGATCTGTAATTTGTTTAATTCTTAGTTCTAATTGTTCACTTCTCTTTAAATACTCAATAGATAACATCGTTAAAGATTGTTCAAATTTAAAGTGGATGCTAACCTTTTGATTGCCACCTGATTGAACATGAACAATTTCTCCAAATCCTAACAATCCTACTTGATTTTGAACTTGATAGTAAATTACTTTATCTCCAGGTTTTGCAGTTTTAAAAGCATGATATCCTTGATTAGGATTAAAGCTTGCTCCTGATTCAAATACTGCTATTTGACCTTCTAATGGTTCTGTATGATTCCATCTATTATATCCACAATTTAACCAAAAGTAGTTTCTTTCTTCAGACATATGTATACTCCTTAATATCAATAATTATCGATTGTCATAATCAAAATTGTTATGATGTCATGATTTTATTTTCTATGAAAAAACGCACTTTGTATTTACTTTTTTAACAACATATTAATATTAACATTGTATAAGACATTCACACTCATGTCTATGTTTACACAAATAAAAACTGAGACATCAAAGTGTCCCAGTTTTGAGTATTTAATGTATAAAATTATAGTTAGATACTTGTGAAGCAGGTATTGTTCTATAAGTTGTTATACCTGGTGATGATGCAAAGTTCATTTCTGAAACTTGAATACTACCATTTGAATTTAAACGCTCAACAAATGATACATGACCGTAATATCCAGCAGATGATTGTAAGATCGATCCTACAGCAGGTGTACGATTTACTCTATAACCATCTTTTGCTGCAGCACTTGCCCAGTTATTAGCATTCCACCAGTAAGTACTAATTGGTTTACCAATAGCTTTACGACGGTTAAAGACATGCCAAGTACATTGACCCCAGTCATACAAATTTTGATGGCTAAACGTTGGTGGCACATAACCACTGTTATTATTAGAAGTCGTGTTACCACCTGAGTTTGATGCTGTACCACTTACTTTTAATTTTTGTCCTGGATAAATAATGAAGTTTGATAATCCATTTAAAGACATAATCTTTTGGTATGAAGTGCCATATCTAGCTGCAATAGCAGATAATGAATCTCCTGATTTAACTGTATAAGTAGATGTGCTACCTGAAGTATTTGACGATCCACTATTATTCGAACCACTTCCAGAAGTTGTTGTTCCATTAACTTTAATTCTTTGTCCTGGATAAATAATAGTATTTCTCATTCCATTTAATGACATAATCTTTTGGTATGATGTACCATATTTGCCTGCAATAGCAGATAATGAATCTCCCGATTTGACTGTATAATATGTCGTTGATGTAGTTGAAGTAGATCCAGTGTTAGAATTCGATGTACTTGATGACCCAGGTACTTGTAATACTTGATTTGGGAAAATAATATTTGAGCTTAATTTATTTAAACTTTTAATTTTCGAAATTGAAGTATTATGTTTGTCAGCAATAAGCCACAAAGAATCTCCACTTTTAACTTTATAAGTTGCTGCCTCAGCCTGCTGTGAAGATACTGCTACCGCTACAGAAGCACCAACAAATGCCGCTATTGTCTTTTTCTTCAAAATAACTTACCCCCGTCTTGTTTCATTTTTTATATTGTATTAATTCTTTCTAATTATACACTTTAATATCAACAGTTTGTATTACAGTTATATTTCATTTCCATTAACCCTATAATAGTATATTACTTTTAAAGATTAATAATTTAAAAATTAAATAAAATATAACACTTATAATAAATAGTTCAATTTAAACATATTCATACAAAAGCAGCTGACAAATTTACATTTTGCCAACTGCTTTTTTCCTATTAATTTAAAGAATTAATGATAGTCCTGCTAAAGTTGGCATCAAATTTACTAGGATGCCTCCTAACTTTAGACCAGCTGAAATCTCTTTATCTTTAACTGTAGAGATAGCTAAGATTAAGCCTATTAAAGCAATAATAAATGGTATTACTGGAGTAGGATATTTTGGCAATCCAAAGAATAATCCAAGTCCTGCTATAACAGCACAAGCTAATGATAAATATAAAAATTTCTTCATTTTAATTTCTCCATTCTAAACATAGCTAACGATAACTTCTAATTGTCCGTTAATATGATTATCTAAGTCATCAGCAGTCAAAATTAAATGATCACCTTTAACAACTTCAAACACATTTCCATCTGTAATAATTTCTCCATTACCTTCAATGACACTAACTAAGCAATAATCTCTTGGTTTTCTAAAATTGAATGTCCCGTTAATTTGCCATTTAGCAACTGTAAAGAATTCGCTTTCCACTAGTAATATGCCTTTTTGTTCTTCATCATCGATTTTTTTAGGCGGTACATTCGGACTTTGAGATCCTACTGTAATAACGTCAATACTCTTATCTAAATGAAGTTCTCTTTTTTCACCATCTTGACCAATGCGATCATAGTCATAAATTCTATATGTTGTATCAGAATTTTGTTGTGTTTCCAAAATCATGATTCCGCTTCCTATAGCATGTACAGTGCCACTTGGAACATAAAAGAAATCCCCTGTTTCAACTTTGACACGTTTAAATAGATGATTCCAATCCTCATTCTTTATAAATTCTTCTAATTGTTGCTTTGTATTAGCATATGTACCATATATGATTTCTGCATCTTCTTTTGCATCAATGATATACCAGCATTCAGTCTTTCCAAACTCACCATTTTCATGTTCTGAGGCATATGTATCATCAGGATGTACTTGAACTGACAATTTATCATTAGCATCTAGAATTTTAGTAAGTAATGGAAACTTTTCTTCAGAAGGATTTCCGAAAAGCTCTGGGTGTTCTGACCAAACTTGGTCCAAAGTTTTACCTTCATACAAACCATTCGCAATTACATTTGGCCCATTCTGATGCGCAGATATTCCCCAACATTCACCAATTTGTCCGTCTGGAAGGTTATATCCCATTTTTTCTAAATTTCTACCGCCCCATATGCGTTCTTTAAAGACAGGCTTTAACATTAACGGAGACATTCAATCATCCTTTTCTATTTGTTGTTATATATTATATAATGCTTATTTTTCATTTCAAATGATATAGATGTACCAATGAAGATTGTACCATACCGACAGTATTTTATGGAATACTCATCATACAAATATACATTAAATAGAATTATTATATCTAGCATTTAATTCTTTTGTAATAATCTTATTTATTAAAGTAAATATCTCCACCTGGTCCAAAAGGTATACCTAATAAGTACCAAATAATCATAAATATCGGCCAAACAATTGCCAAGACAATTGAATAAGGCATCAAACTAGAGATTAGCGTTCCTAATTTCATGTTTTTATCATATTTTTGAGCATATGAAAGTAATAATGGTAGGTATGGCATCATAGGTGTTATTGGATTAGTAATAGAATCCCCTATTCGATATACCATCTGAGTGAATGCTGGATGGTACCCCAACAACATAAACATCGGTATAAAAATGGGTGCTAATATTGCCCATTTGGCGGAAGCACTGCCAATTAATAAATTAATTAAACTACTCAATATAATAAATCCGATAATTAATACAACGCCATTCTGACCTTGTAGTAATTCAGCTCCTTTTACCGATATAACAATACCTAAGTTACTCCACTCCAAGTAAGCAAGTAATTGTGCAGCAAAGAAGACAATTACAATGAAGCTTCCCATAGTCGACATTGAGTCAGATAACATTTTACCTAAATCTTTAGTGTTTCCAATTTTTCCTGAAACAATGCCATAAACAAATCCTGGAACAAAAAATACAACAAGAATAACAATTCCTACGCCATCCATTAAAGGAGATTTTTCAATTAAACTACCAGTATCAGAATTTCTTAACCATCCATTCTCAGGTATAGATAAAGCTAGTAATACTCCTATCACAATTAGAAAACTGATATTAGCAAATTTTAAAGCCTTTTTTTCTTTTGTAGTAATTTCATTATTTGATTCATCCTCATTTGAATCATCATTTGGATGATATGTACCGAGTCTTGGAATAACAATTTTCATACTTACATAATAAATTGCAGGAAGTAAAACAATTGTTGAAGCTGCAATAAAGTACCAGTTCATCGCCACATTTAAATTAATATCTTTATCAATTAATTCAGCTGCAGGTTTAGTAAATGCATATACTAATGCATCACTCATTCCTAAAGTTAAATTCGCTGCAAATGCCCCAAGTGCTGAGGCGTATGCCATGGCAAGTCCAGCTATTGGATGGTAACCTAACTTTATAAATACTAGTGCTGTTAAAGGTGGTAAAACCACTGGTGCAGCGTCTCCTGCAGCATTACCTATAATGCCTACAAATATAATAATAGGAACAATGATTTTTCTAGGTGCTTTTAGTACGACTTGAACCATTAACTTATCAAAATACCCTGACTTCTCAGCAACACCTATTCCTATCATTACAGCTAATACTAAGCCTAATGCTGGAAATTCAGAAAAATTTGTTATAGACTCGCTAATAATTTTCCCAAACCCTTCTCTAGAAATAAGACTTGTTACTTCTACAGTCTTCCCTGTTCCTGGATTCTCTACTTTGATATTAAATAATGAAATAAACCATGAAAGAAAAATTAATCCAGCACATAAAAAGAAGAAAAGAATACTTGGATCAGGTAATCTATTACCTGCTTTTTCTATTAAATTCAGAAATTTATTAACAATAGACGTTTTTTGTTTTGTTTGGCTCATAAATTATCCTCCCATAACTAAATTAGAAATAGTATATCATAAATAAAACATTGATTTTTGAAATTTCTGATATTTTTTATAAATGTTATACTACTGCTACTTACAAGACTCTATTTACAACTAAATTAAGTGTAAATTTGACGTATCTTTTTTTTGAATTTACGTTGATAATCTATACTGATGACTTTATACTATAAACAGATGATAAGTTGTAATAAATGTACTTCATATTTGAAAAAACATCATGCAATTTATTATTAACTGTAAGAAGTCTTTATATATGATTATGAAATGGAACGGATGGGGTTACACACCCTAAAGCGATAAGCCTCCTGAAGCTTATCGCTTTTATTATTTTTACAATTAAAAAGTTAAAGGCTTAGACATAAATGTCCTATGACTAAAAGAGAATGGCACATAAATAATTTTAAAAAAATGAAATAAGATGTAGATTAAGTTAGGAGTTAATCGAAGAGTTCGGCTGAGTTGTAGATTAAGTTAGGAGTTAATCGAAGAGTTCGGCTGAGTTGTAGATTAAGTCACAAGTTAATCGAAGTCTTTCAATTCTTCTTCCAAAGAAAACAGATTGTGTATATGAATAGAGTATAATCTTTAACATTAATTTAGGATTATATGAGGATGCACCACGAGCGTGAGTAAATTCGTAGAATTCTTCATTAGGTATCGTTTCTACAATTTGATTTACAAAATACGCAATATCA
>NZ_JAJNIF010000018.1:0-29613 GCF_022386595.1 Mammaliicoccus sp. G-M28 | reverse complement strand
CGTTCTCAAAGTAAAAAAAAGACGAAACTCACTTTTTATCGTGAATTTCGTCTTTTTTTTGAATTTCTGAAACTTTTTGTCTCAGCCTCTTTGAGTTATGTATATGTATTTCGAGAGATATGTTATCAGCAATTTCGCTGGGAACTGCTTATACTGTATCTCTTATCAGCAATTCCGCTGGGAACTGCTTATAACGCACCTCTTATCAGCAATTTCACTGGGACCTGCTTATACTGTACTTCTTATCAGCAATTTTGCCGGAAACTGCTGATACTGTACTTCTTATCAGCAATTTCGCTTGGAACTGCTTATACTGTACTTCTTATCAGCAATTTCGCTTGGAACTGCTTATACTGTACTTCTTATCAGCAATTTCGCTGGAAACTGCTTATACTGTACTTCTTATCAGCAATTTCACTGGGAACTGCTTATAACGCACCTCTTATCAGCAATTTCGCCGGAAACTGCTGATAACGCACCTCTTATCAGCAATTTCACTGGGAACTGCTTATACTGTACTTCTTATCAGCAATTTCGCTTGGAACTGCTTATACTGCACCTCTTATCAGCAATTTCGCCGGAAACTGCTGATAACGCATCTCTTATCAGCAATTTCGCTGAGAAGTGCTTATACTGTACCTCTTATCAGCAATTTCACTGGGAACTGCTTATACTGTACCTCTTATCATCAATTTTGCCGGAAACTGCTGATACTGTACCTCTTATCAGCAATTTCGCTGAGAACTGCTTATACTGCACCTCTTATCAGCACCAACTAGACCTCCTTCTTATTCTTCTACTTTACTAACTCGATATTGCTTTGGGGTTATTCCGTTATTGCGTTTGAATACTTTTATGAAGTGGCTTTGATCTGAAAAGCTGAGTTGATGTGCGATTTCGGAAATGGATAGGTTTGAGTTATCTAACCATATTTTAGCTTCTTCTAGTTTTTTCTCTGTTATATAGGTGCTTAAAGTTACGCCTACTTCTTCTTTAAATAGATGGGATAAGTATTTTGAACTTATATGTACTTGTGCTGCCAACTTGTCTAATGTTAATGGTTGGTATAAGTGGTTATAAATATATTGTTGAACTTGGTGTATGGGTTGTGAATATTTAGTTGTATTTAAGTTCTTTACTTTAGTGGCAAATTCTATAAAGATTCGTTCAACTGTTTTTACGAGTACAAATTCTTGTTCTGTTTCTATTTTTTGAATAAGGATATCGCTTAGTGAATATGCGACTTCATAGTGTAAGCCGCCTTCTATAGCTGCTCTAGTTGCAATTGTTACTGATGCAATTGCTAAATTCTTATCATTTCGAATAAGATTGTCTGGAGTCACTACGCCAACTTTATCTATATACAGTGTATTTCTAAATGCATTTTTTATATTTTCTACATCACCATTTTTTATATACTTATTAAAATTATTTTCTAATAAAATATCATGATGTAATTGTTCTTTTACACGTTTAATTGAAAGTTCAAAATCGATATTTTCTTCTGCATTAGTTATGTTTTGAGAATGGTCTTCGATATCTGACGCTTTAATTTGTCTTCTAAATAACAGAAAGTATACAAGTTGACTCATGTTAATGAGATTAGCTTTTTTATAATTTGGAACCGAGTTTAAATAAGTTTGTAAACTTTTCTTTAAATAAAGTGGTACGTTATGGCGTTTAATATAATCGTAAAAGAGATTATTAGACACTTCTTCTAATACACATGGACCCATGATAAAGTCGAACTTTGCTGTTCTTATACATGAATAATACTCTATGTTATTGAGAGGTTTTATGAACGGTATTTCAGCAGTTGCTTCATTTTCGGTAAAAAGTTGTTCGCATAAGTCTTCTGAAGAGAAAAAGGGGTTTTCTAAATAAGGAAATTTATATTCTTTAATCAGGTTGTTTGAAGTTTTGATGAAAATATTCATACCCGTATTAGTTTGTGTCAGTTTACATATATAATCTAATTCATCATTTATAGTATGATCCATAAAATCACTCCTTATTTATAGAGAATATACTATTTTTCTAGAATAAATACAATTAAATATCATTGTCCTATATTATAGTTTGAATATAAAGAGCATTCATCTTTACAGATATTTATAACAATATAAAGGTAGTGGTATCTATGAAAAATAGTGAAATCATTAAAAACTTATCATTAGATGACAAGATCAAAATTGTAACGGGACAAGATTTTTGGTATACAAAAGAATTGAAAAATGAAGGATTAAAGTCACTATTACTTACTGATGGACCTTCTGGAGTAAGGAAACAAGAAGAGGATATTGATGCTTTAGGTTTGAATCAAAGTATTGAAACAATTAGTTTCCCAAGTTTAGCATTAATTGCATGTTCGTTTGATAAAGATTTGTTACGTCAATACGGGGAATATTTAGGACAAATCGCTAAAAGTGAAAAAGTGAATGTATTGTTAGGACCAGGGATTAACATTAAGAGAAATCCTCTAGCAGGTAGAAATTTTGAATATATGTCTGAAGATCCATTTGTATCAGGTAAACTTGGTACAGCATATATTAAAGGTTTACAATCTCAAGGTGTCGGTGCAAGTGTTAAACATTTTGCGACTAATAATAGAGAAAATCAACGTTTTACAAATTCATCTAACATTGACGAACGAACATTAAGAGAAATTTATCTTAGTGCATTTGAAACAATCGTAAAAGAAGCAGAACCTGCAACAATAATGAGTTCTTATAACTTTTTGAATCAAGTTCCTGTTTCAGAGAACAAATGGTTGCTTACAGAATTATTAAGAAATGAATGGGGATATCAGGGTGTAGTTGTATCTGATTGGTCAGCAGTTAAACGTCGCCCACAGTCATTGAAGGCAGGTCTAAATTTAGAAATGCCAGGTAAAGGTGAAGCTACGTTAACTGAAGTGAAAGATGCTATAAAAAATGGTCAATTAGACGAGCATATTTTAGATGTTTCAGTGGATCGTGTTTTAACTTTAATGAAAGACTATCAAATTAAAGAAGAAGTACAGTCTTATGACAAAGAAACTTACCACGATTTCGCAAGAGAACTTGCACGTAAAAGTATTGTTTTATTAAAAAATGAAAACGAAAATCTACCTTTGAAACCTTCATCATTAGGATTAATTGGTGAACTTGCAGAAAATCCAAGATACCAAGGTGGCGGTTCGTCTAAAGTAAATCCATATCATGTCGTAACACCATTAGAAGCTTTTAAAAATCAACAATATGTATATGCACAAGGTTACAATATAAATAATCATGAAGTAGATCAACAACTTCAACAACAAGCAGTAAAAGTAGCACAACAAAATGATCAAGTAGTATTATTCTTAGGGTATCCAGAAAGTTATGAAACAGAAGGACTAGATAAAGACTCCTTATCATTACCAGACAATCAATTAGCTTTAATAGATGCAGTGACTAAAGAAAACGAAAACGTAACAATAGTCTTACAAAATGGTGGAACAGTACTTATGCCATGGGCGGATAAAGTGAAATCTATCGTTGAAACATATTTACCAGGAGAAGCGGTAGGAGAAGCAATTTACGATATATTAACAGGTAAACAGAACCCAGCAGGTAAATTAGCAGAAACAGTACCACAACGAATAGAAGACGTCCCTTCCTACTTAACATTTAATCAAAGTAAAGCAGATGAAAATTATAGAGAAGGTATATACGTAGGCTATAGATATTACGATACAAAAAATATTGAAACACAATTCCCATTCGGTCATGGTTTAAGTTATACAACATTTGATTACAGTAATATGCAAATAACGAATCAAGAGAGTAGTCTAAAGGTTAGTCTAGATATAAAAAATATAGGGAACATATTAGGAGAAGAAGTTGTACAAATTTATATAGGAAATCGTACAAGTGATATCGATATGCCATTCAAAGAACTTAGAGAATTCGAGCGCGTAGCTTTAGAAGTAAATGAAACAAAAACAATCACCTTTGAAATACCACATAAAGCAATGCGTTGGTACAATGAAAACAAAGGACAATGGCAAATAGACGACGGAGAATATATAATTTATGCAGGATCATCAGTAGAAGACATACGATTAGAACAATCAATCACACTAAATATAACAAACCAAACAACATCAAATCTGATACACGAAGACACATACCTATCAGAAATCGTAACAAGAAAAGAAGCATTCAAGCAGTCACTAGAACAATACAATTTAGATAAAATAATAGATGCCGTAATAGAGAACCCAGAACTAACCTCAATATTTGAGAACATGCCATTACGCTCACTTATCATGGTTAACATAGACATCAAAACAGTTCGCGACTTTATAGATGCAGCAAATGAAGAGTTGAGTAAAGAAGCGTGAGTGTAGAAAAATAAGAGGCAGGGACAAATTAATTGTCCCTGCCTCTTATCATTGTATTGGCAGTAGATGACTGGATTGAAAATGCGCTTATATCAAGCTTCTTCAATCCTAGTCATCCTTGCCGGGGTGGGACAACGAAATCTTTTTTATAAAATTAGATTTCTGTCCCACTCCCTATTTACTAATATAATAGTATGAGGATTTATGGTTTGTGTATTTGGATAAGAGTTAAATATTTATAAAATTTTGAAAAAATTAAATTACATTATGGTAAAATCAAAGTGTATAAAGTTGAATACTAAAATAATATAGTTTTAAGTTATTTCTATGAAAATTATGATATATATTAACGAGAACAATACTTAATGTTAACTTGGAATAAAATATTTCTTAGAAGAAAGACGGAAAAATAAAACAAATGGTGTTATAGCTTTGTACACTGAAGAAGCAAAAGCATCAATTATGAGAGAGACAGTGCATAATTGTTCTACTTGTAATCAAGAACATACTGTTTATAATCTATTAGAATTTGATAATTTAGTTAGTAGAAACACTTTGAATATAAAGCCTGAATTTAAAAAGAATAAGTGTGTTGGGCTATATGATTCTAATCATGACTCATATATATCTTTAGTACCTTACGAAACATTTAAAGAAAATACACAAAAATATATTGATTTAGCTCTAGAGAAAAGAAATCGATTGAATGAATTTAACTTAACTAAAAAGATGTAAATAGAAACATTGTGATTTATTATGGGGGTTTCAAATTTGAGTGATAAATGTTTCAAAGTTTCAAATGAAGTGTATAAAAAACATAAAAAAATTTATAAATTCGATTGGGTTTTAAGATCAATTTTTACTATGGGAATTATCTGTTCTATATTATATTGTTTGAACTTTTTTTCTGGTTTGAATTCTATAATGGGATATATCATTCTGACTATTATTGTTTTAAGCTGTTCTATCATAATTGGTTATAAAAGCAGAACTTATAGGTCTAAGGTTATTAAATACTCTATGTCTAACGAAGTAATGAAGATTTTAAATGAGAATAATATTAATGATAAAAGCAGTATTCAGTTGTTAAAAGAAGAATTGAAAATAGAAATTGCTGAACAAAAAGATGATCTTAATAATAAAAAAGGTAGAATTAATAGGATTTTTTTATATGTATTCTGGATTCCTTCAGGTTTTTTGTGTGCTTTTTACTTTAATTCGAATGATGCTGTCTTGCAGTTTGAACAATTAAAAGATTTAGCTCTATTACTGCTTGGATTAGCTATTCAAATAATATCTTTAATTATGATGTTATCTGTATTTGAAAAGGAAATGATATATCTAATGGATTCTAGGAATAAAAGATGTATATTAACTTTAGATTATCTAAATGATTATCTGTATTATTCAAAATCTTTAAGAAGTTGATTATTTACAATTTCTAGGAGATTTTGTATAATAACTATAGAGCATAATTTCCGAGACATACATCAAACCCCCTTACTATTTGTGGTAGTAAGGGGTTTATTTGATGCTGGTTATTTGTCGTCTTTTGTCTTACGTTTATCTAACCAGTATGACAGTAGCGTAAGTGTTGCACCTACGATTATAGGTGAGACTATGTTAGAAAGCATAATCTCCATAGACATCACCTCCTCCACAGAAATCTATGTCTATGAAGTGTGATTGACGACATTTATATTTTAGTTTAATTGTTGTTTAGAGAATACTTTATTTTTTGATTTTTTATATTAGATTTATGCAAGTGAGGATCGGTAAACGATTGGGTAATGGTTAGGTTATTAAAGTAAGCTAATTTACTCTCAAAATTGCAAAGTGTTGAAATTTGACACAAAAAGGAATTTTGGACTTTTTATAGATTCTTATTTAGTATAGAATTAACAGTAATAGTATTTTGAAAATTATAAATATATATTTGTTATTATTTATTAAAAATGTTTGGAGTGTAACTATGTCTGAAGGAAATCATAAGAGACAATTTGGTGCTAAAAGTAGTGGTAAGGCTAAAAAGATAAATAATGAAGAGGCATTTCATAATAGTGACGATAAGAACGAGGGTTTTCAGAGTCAAAGAACGCATCATGAATTTGGTGCTTCTGATAAGAATAAGAGTTCGTTTATTGAGAATTTCAAAAAAATGTTTTTATTGTATGACAAGAATGAATGGATTAAAAGGTACTTAATTTCGTTAATTATTACTCTGTTATTTATTACGATGATGGGGGATAGTCTTTGGATTGTGGTGCTACTTAATTTTCTATTATTTCCTTTTATTATT
The DNA here is from genome assembly GCF_022386595.1 of Mammaliicoccus sp. G-M28. Classification (NCBI taxonomy): domain Bacteria; kingdom Bacillati; phylum Bacillota; class Bacilli; order Caryophanales; family Staphylococcaceae; genus Mammaliicoccus; species Mammaliicoccus sp. G-M28. Next base: position 22,948 of record NZ_JAJNIF010000018.1, on the reverse strand, counting down.
AGTGTTGTTGATGATTTTATTGGAAAACTCACTCAAAAAACAAGCTTTGCTGAACAATTACAAAGCTCTGGTTGTTTTGTTGCTATTATTAGAGTGGTTATAAAATATGTCTTTTTATATTTTGTATGGGGATATTCGTTAATTTTAGGTTTGGTTTCATTAGTTTATATGTATTTTACAGCAAGAAAAATGTAATAAAGGAGTTTTATTAGTGAAAAAACCTATTTTAGTTGGAAAAGGCTTTTTTAAAAAATCGATTGAAGAATTTGCTGAGCTACCGATTGGCAATGAGGCTGTTATTGTATTTGATGCTATGAAAGACTCTTATTATTTCCCGAGTGGGCTTGGTTTTAAGAACGGTAAGTATAAACTTAAAAGCAATGCTGCTCCTGAAGAAGTAAATTTAGAGGTACCGATTAGTCTAGAAAATGCGATTGTTACGATTGAGAACATGACAATTGATGTTAGCCATCTTGTGGAAGTAGTTGCTGTAAGTTCTTTCAACAGTCAACTTATCTTAAACAATGTCATTATCAAACCTAATAATGATTGCAATGGTCTAGTATTGGAAGGTTTAAGAAGTGGAAGTATTTTTCAGAATGTGACAATTACAAAAGCTAATAACAACTTATTTAGTGCAGTAATCAAAAATGGTGCTTCTGTTAATATTTCAGATTCATTAATTGAGAATTTTGCTGTTATAGGCGGAAATGCAATAGTTAATAATACGTTATTAGTGGATACTGCATCGGTATATGAGAAGGGCGTGTTACGTTCTGGAAATCTATTTATCGAAAATGAAATTGAAGATACATATGAAATAATCGCTCAAGATAAAAGTAAAGTATTTCTTGATCAATTAACTGTCATTAAAGGAAATGGGTTTGTAAAGTTAGACGATAGTACTTTTGAATTAAAGGCTGTTGATTTAGAAGTAGAGTTTGAGAATGGTAGAGAGCTGATTGTTCATAGTGACAATACCTCTCAAGTTCAAGGTTCAGATTTTGAAGTGTTAAATTTAGATGAACAGAAACAAGCAAACGTTAGACAAATGGATGGAGAGACTCAAGAATCTTATTATGAAGATGATGAGGAGTTAGAAAGAGCATTTGAATTATATCCTGAAGATGAAGAATATGAAGAAGTACAGTCTGATAGTGAGGAAACAATATCTGCTTTGGAAGAACTAGAAAGTTTAATTGGTCTGGAAAATGTAAAGAAAACGACTGAAAAATTCATCAATGTTGCTAAAATAAATAAAATTAAACAAGAAAAAAACATTGCGACAAGTATGCCATCGTTACATTCTATCTTTATAGGAAATCCAGGAACGGGTAAAACTACTGTAGCAAGATTGATTGCGAGAGCATTGTATGAAGAAGGCGTTGTGTTATCTGAAAACTATGTAGAAGTGAGTAAGCAAGATCTAGTATCTGAATTCGTTGGCAAAACGACCCAACAAACTTTAGAAGTGTTAGAAAGTGCTGAAAATGGGGTCTTGTTTATAGATGAAGCATACACATTAAGTCAGAATAGTGGTAGTAACCAAGTTGGACAAGAAGCTATCGATACAATATTGAAGTACATGGAAGATCATCGTGACAGTATTATGATTATATTTGCAGGCTATACCAATGAAATGAATTTATTCTTAAAATCTAATCCAGGTTTAGAATCAAGAATCCCAAATGTATTTGACTTTGAAAATTACAGTTTAGATGCATTATTGGACATAGGTGTATTGGATTTGAGAAATAAAAGTTATGAATTTAATGAAGAAGAATATCGTCGTGTACTAAGAAATGAATATAGACGATCTTTTGATGATAGTAATGCTAGATGGGTACGTAACTTTAATGAAAAATTAACAACGTCACAGATGCATCGACTTTCTATTGAAAGTAACTTTGATGATGATAGTTTAATGACAATTGAAAGTGATGATTATAAAATATTTAATCAAGCTGATGATGAAACAAAACAAAATAATCTCGAAAAGTATTTAGAAGAATTAGACAATCTTGTTGGTTTGAATGCTGTTAAAGAAAAAGTAAAATCGATAATAAATGATGTTAAATTTGATCAATTGTTAGAAGAACGTGGTAGTAAAGTTGAAAAATCTAATAACCATATGATTTTTACTGGTGCACCTGGGACAGGTAAGACAACAGTTGCAAGGTTGATTGCTCAAATTTTTAAAGAGTTAGGTTTATTAAGTAAAGGACAGTTAGTAGAAACTGAACGTAGTAAACTTATCGGAAGTTATATAGGACAAACTGAAGAGAAGACAACCCAAGTTGTAGACAGTTCAATGGGTGGTGTACTATTTATCGATGAAGCGTATCAATTATTGCCTAAAGAAGGAAGTAGTAATGACTTTGGAGTATTAGCAATTGAAACTTTAATAACAGAGTTAGAAAATAAACGAGATAAATTCTTAGCTATTTTTGCAGGTTATGAAGGAGATATGAAACGATTCTTAGATGCTAATGAAGGATTGAAGTCTCGTGTACCAACTAAAATTCATTTTGAAGATTATACAGGTGAAGAAGTTGCAGAAATTGTTTATAGAAGGTTAAGTTCAGAGTGGAAGTTTAACGATCAAATATTAAGCGTACAAGTTGAACAAAAATATAATCAATTAGAACAGTCACAAAAATCAAATGGCAGATGGGCACGAAACTTTGTTGAAAAGTTATTAAGTGTACATAAAAGCGATTTCTTAAACGACTCAGATAGCCATAAGGACATACACACAATTAAAGACTCTACAATAATTAAGACGATAGATCAATTTTGATAATGAGTCCCTTACTTTTCCAATAGTAAGGGGCTTTTTTTATAAGTTTTTTTAACCTAAAGTTGTAAATATATACCCTAATATGTATACTGTATAATGTATACATTAAAAAGGGGTGTTAATATGGAATTTAAATTAGGTGCGCAAGGTATAGATTTATCTTTCGATCATGCATATTGTATTGGTTATTCTGGTAGGGATGTTGAGAAGACGAAGGCACATATTAATGAGTTGAAAGAACTTGGTGTTCCTGAACCGGATTCGATTCCTGAGATTTATCATTTAGATCCTTATTTATTTAGACAAGATAATGATATTTCTATTATTGGTGAACGTTCGAGTGGTGAAGCGGAAATTGTTGTCATTTTTGATGGGGATAAGCGATATGTAACTTTAGGTAGTGATCATACTGATAGAGAGTTAGAGACTGTGAGTATTCATAAGTCTAAGCAATTATGTGCAAAGCCTATTGCTGATAGTGTATGGGAATTTGAAGATGTTGAGGGGCATTGGGATGATTTAGAGTTGAGGTCTTATGTTTATGATGATGATAAATGGACTTTGTACCAAGAGGATAAAGTGAGTGGTATTTTACCTTATGACAAGTTAATGGATGCTTTGAATGAATTTGGTGCTCATTTAAATAGTACAGTTGTTTATTGTGGGACTGTTCCTTTAGTTGATGGTTTCAAATATCCTGATAAATTTAAAGCTGAACTTGTTGATGCTAATCGGAATAAGTCTATTCATTTGGAATATGAGGTGAGTAAATTATGATGAATATTCAACTTTATCAATTTGAGGTTGTGCTTGGTGATGTTGGAAAGAATGAAGCTAAAATTGAGCAGTTTTTCAAAAATGATTTAAGAAGCGATACGGATATTGTTGTATTACCTGAAATGTGGAACAACGGTTATGATTTAGAACATTTAAATGAAAAAGCTGATCATAACCTGGGAAATACGACGAAATTCATATCGAATTTAGCGAGAACATTTAACGTTAATGTTGTAGCTGGCTCGGTTTCAAATAAGAAGGATGAAGGGGTTTATAATACGCTAATTGTATTTAACAATCAAGGGGAATTAATTTATGACTACGATAAGATTCATTTAGTTCCGATGCTTGATGAACCTAAGTATTTAGCACCAGGAAAATTGTTACCTGAAACATTTGAATTATGTCAGAACAAAATGAGTGGCATTATTTGCTACGATTTAAGATTTCCAGAGCCTATACGACGATTAGCTATTGAAGGTAGTAAAGTGATTTTTGTAGTAGCTGAGTGGCCCGAGTCTAGGTTATATCATTGGAGACATTTAAATATTGCTAGAGCAATTGAAAATGAATCATATATTGTGGCATGTAACTCATGTGGAAATGATGGCAACACGGAATATGCTGGTCATTCTATGGTAATTGCTCCAAATGGTGATGTATTATCAGAAGCTGATAATCAAGAAACAACGTTTAATGTAGAAATCGATTTAGATAAAGTTGATGAAATGCGTAATCAAATACCTGTATTTAAAAATAGAAGAACTGATTTATATTCGTAAACGGAGACAGATTATAAGGGGATGACGTTTAATGAAAAAGTTTATTTCACTATCCTTATTGCTTCTTCTAATCTTAAGTGGTTGTCAAAATTCTACTGAAAAAGTGAATGGAAGTGAACAAAAAACCATAAGATTAGCACATACAGGATCTGATACTCATCAATATAATATTGCTTCTCAAAAGTTTAAAGAGTTAGTAGAAGAGAAGTCTGATGGGAAAATGAAAGTGAATGTATATGGGAATGGAAGCTTAGGAAACGAAGATGAGTTAGTAGATCAAACGATGACTGGTACTATACAAATGACAACAGTTGCAGCGGATAGTAGTTTATCCAATACAATGCCTGAAATGAATTTGTTTGGTATTCCTTATTTATTTGATAGTAAAAAGGATGTTTATTCGAAACTAGACGGTAAGCCGGGTAAAGATTTATTAGCATTAGCTAAAAAGAAAGACATGAAAGGGCTTGGTTATTGGGAAGTTGGTTTTAGACATTTTACTAATAAAAAGCGAGAAATCAAACATCCAGAAGATATGAAAAATCTGAAACTAAGAGTCCAATCTGCAAAAGTATGGAATGAACATTTAAAAACGCTTGATGCTATTCCAACACCAATCAGTTTTAGTGAACTGTACTCTGCATTAGATCAAGGTGTGGTAGATGGACAAGAAAATCCTTTACCGACGATTTATTCTCAGAAATTATTTGAAGTACAAAAATATATATCTTTAACAAATCATACTTATACACCTGCTGTTGTGCTTATGAATGACGATTATTATAATCAACTATCTAAAAAAGAGAAAAAAATAGTGGACGAAAGTGTGAAAGAGGCAACAGATTATCAAAGAAAATATATTGCAAGTCAAGAGAAGAAAATTAAGAAGCAATTGAAGGATGAAGGTATGATTATTACGAATGTTAATAGGGATGAATTTAAAAATAAAACTAAAAATGTAGATTCTCAAATTACAGACCAAGTACCTAAATCCATAGTTCGTCAATTTAGCAAATAAGGGGGCTAATTATGAATAAACTGGATATACTAGAGAAGAAGTTTATAAATATTTTGACACATATCATGACGTTTTTCATGATTTTATCAATTGCTATGATTTTGTTGCAAGTACTAACTCGATTCATATTTAAGACTTCTATATTTTGGTCACAAGAAGTGTTAATGCTATTTTTTGTTTATAGTATTTTGTTTGGGGCAGTAATCTTAATGTATAAACAAGAGCATTTACAAGTAGATTTATTTGAAGAAATGCCTGCTAAAATTAATAACATACTTAGCTATTTTGTGAAAACAGTGATTACATTAGTGCTATTAATATTAGTTTATTACAGCATTTTACAAGTATATTTGAGTATAGATGCTAATCAAGTAATGACATCAATGCCAATAGGTAGATGGATTATGTATATTCCGATGCCTTTATGTTTTCTACTCATGATTTATTTCACATGGAAGACAGGTGATGAATCATGATACTATTTTTAATTATTTTGCTATTTGTACTCATACTTTTAAGAACGCCTATTGCCTTCTCATTAATGGCTGTTTCAATAATTGGTATAGGCTGGACAGGTATTGAGTTTCTAGAAATTATACCGAGAAAAATGTACTTCGGGATTAATAACTTTTCACTGTTAGCTATCCCTCTATTTGTACTAGCTGGAGAGATTATGTCTAAAGGGGGCATGTCCCAAAGAATTGTGAATTTTTCTAAGTTGTTAATTGGCCCATTACCTGGTGGATTAGCGATGGTAGTTATTATTTCGAGTGTATTCTTTGCTGCTTTAACAGGTACAGCGATTGCTGCAGCGGCTGCAATTGGTGGAATGCTTTTACCTTTAATGAAGAAGGAAGGATATGATGAAGGATTTTCTTCTGCATTAGTTGCATCAGCTTCTACAGTAGGGCCGATTATACCACCAAGTATTATATTTATTTTATTTGGTGTAATGGCCAATCAATCTATAAGTGATTTATTTATAGGCGGAATAGTTCCAGGAATTTTAATGGGTGTAGGATTAATGATTTATAGTTATTTTGTAGGTAAAAAGAATAACTACAAATCTATGGATAGCTTTCCACCTATTAAAGATATTCTTCTAGGATTTAAAGATGCGATATTAGCATTATTAATGCCTGCAATTATAATTGGCGGTATTATTAGTGGCTTATTTACAGCTACTGAATCTGGCGTAATAGCGGTACTATATGCCATACTTATAAGTACATTAGTTTATAAAGAGCTTACTTTTAAAAAATTATATGATGCTTTGGTTAGCAGTACAAAGACATCAGTTGGTATAATATTCTTAATAGGAAGTGCAGCAGTATTTATTTGGTTTGTATCATTTAACAATGTGCCAGAACAGATACAAAACATGCTAGGAATATTTGCTGAGAATCCATTATTGCTCTTACTGGTTATTAATATAGTATTGTTAATTGCTGGTACTTTTATAGATACGATAAGTGCAGTAACCATCTTCACACCAATATTCTTGCCGTTAATATTAGCTACGAATATTGATCCGATTCATTTTGGAGTGGTTATGGCAGTGAATCTATCAATTGGAATGATTACACCGCCAGTAGGTGTCTGTCTATTTGTTGTTTCATCTATAAGTAAAGTGGATATTAAGAAAATTATTAAATCTATTATTCCACAATTAGCTATTTTAATCGTCGTACTTGTAATTATTACGTATGTGCCATGGCTAATTACTTATCCAGTTTCATTATTTAAATAAATTTTCTAAGGAGGTGTATGTATGTATAATTCACTAAAAAAAGTTAATAGAAATTCAATTAAACAAGAAATCTACGATCAAGTTAAATACTCCTTATTCAATAATGAATTGCCACTAAATGAGTTTATTACTGAAGTTGAATTATCTAATTTACTTGATGTGTCTCGTACACCTGTTAGAGAAGCAATGAATGAATTGGTGTTGGAACAACTCATGATATTTAAGCCTAGAAAAGGTTATAAAGTAAACACATTTACAAATCATGAAATTGATCAAATATTTTTATTGAGAGAATCTTTGGAAATCGCATGTGTACCTTTTTTAGTAGAAGTAATTACTGATAAACACATACTTGATTTGCAAACCATTATAGAACATCAATCAATAGCAGCAGAAAAGAATGATTATTATACTTTCATGTTATTAGATAAAGAATTCCACACATATTTAATGGAAATAATAGAATTTAAATTATTTCTAAAAAGTTATAACGTTCAACATGACTTATCTATATTGATTGGGACACAAGGATTGAAAAGCCAGGGAAGAATGTTAGATGTCCTCGATGAACATAATGAAATACTTAAAGCACTCTCAACAAAAAATACTGACGCTATTATAACTTCAATGAAATCACATCTAGAGAAATCAATGAGAGCATTTAAAGTGAAATAAATTTATAAGTTCAACTAAATCATAACCGTTCCAGTGATATTGATATTTTAAAATTAAAAGAGCAGAAATTCATTGTTAAATTTCTGCTCTTTTTTTCATTCACAATTATATATTTAACCTCCCATATGGAGTGTTTTTCTTTAATACCTTCGTTCTATTTAACTTTTGAAATTGTTTTATAAAAGTAATTAATTAATTAAAAATTAACATAATCAAACAAAGTCTGATATATTAGTATGTAAATGTTTCTTTTTTAAACAATTTTATTGTAAAATCAACAATGTTATAAGGGGGCTATATGCATTGAATAAATATGATAGATTAGATGAAATAACAGACTTAGTAAATAGAAAAGGATCAATCAGAATTGCTGAAATAGTTGAAGAACTCAATGTTTCTGATATGACAATAAGACGAGATTTAGCTGAATTAGATGGACAGGGTGTACTAACCAAAATACATGGCGGTGCAAGAAGTAATTCGGCTTTTCAATTTAAAGAAATGTCACATAAAGAGAAGCATACACAATATATTGAAGAGAAAAAACAAATAGCTAAGAAGGCAGCCACAATTATTGAAGAAGGAAACACAGTGTTTCTAGGGCCAGGTACTACTGTAGAGTTTTTAGCAGAAGAAATTCATAATAAAAATTTATCGGTCATAACAAACTGTTTACCTGTATTTAATATTTTATTTAAAAAGAAAAGTGAATATTTCAAAGTCTATTTAATAGGTGGAGAAATGAGAGAAATTACTGAATCGTTCACAGGGGACATGACAAACAGTGCATTAGAAACAATGAGATTTAGTAAAATGTTCTTCAGCGCTAACGGCGTAAAAGGAATAGACGTAATGACGTCAACACATGAAGAAGCATATACACAAAAATTGGCGCTTAGAAATTCGATAGAGAAATACTTACTTGTTGATTCTTCTAAAATTGGAAAAGAAGATTTCGTTTCATTTTGTGATTTAAAATCATTAAACGGAGTCATAACAGATGGTAAAGACGAGGATAAAAATAAAATAATAGCAGATTTTACAGAAGTCATCATATAAATAAAAATTAAACATAAAAAGACAAAATCTAAACAGGTTTTGTCTTTTTTTATACTTTTTAAACAAAATACAACAATAAATGTTGAATATATGTTTAATTGAGTTTATAATTTAAACATAATGATTGTTGTAAGCGTTTATATTGTTTAAAGCAACATGAAATAAACAAATGGAAAGGAAGATATGAATGAATGTCGTAATCGGATCAGATGAGAATGGGGAAAATTTAAAATTATGTATCAAACAATATTTATTAAACAACAATTATAAAGTTGTCGATACTACAGAAGATAAAGATGTTGATTTAGTAGACGCAACTTTAAATGTTGCTAAAGAAGTACAGAAAAATGAAAAGAATTTAGGGATTGTAATAGATGCATATGGTGCAGGTAGTTTCATGGTAGCAACAAAAATAAAAGGCATGATTGCTGCAGAAGTTTCTGAAGAAAGATCGGCGTATATGACTAGGGGACATAATAATTCGAGAATGATTACGCTAGGTTCAGAAATTGTTGGTGAACAACTCGCAATTAACATTGTTAAAGCATTTATTAATGGTAAATATGACGGTGGAAGACATCAAATTCGTGTCGATATGTTAAATAAAATGTGCTAAATAAGGAGGAAGTTTATATGAAGATTGCAATTGGTTGTGATCATATTGTTACAGATACAAAAATGGCAGTTTCACAATTTTTAAAAACGCTTGGTCATGAAGTGATAGATTGTGGAACATATGATTTTGCAAGAACACATTATCCTATTTTCGGAAAAAAGGTTGGAGAAGCAGTTTCAAGTGGAGAAGCAGACTTAGGTGTATGTATTTGTGGGACGGGTGTTGGTATAAATAATGCTGTTAATAAAGTTCAAGGTATACGTTCTGCACTAGTAAGAGATATGACTACTGCTATTTATGCAAAAGAAGAATTAAATGCTAATGTGATCGGTTTTGGGGGCAAGATCGTTGGTGAATTATTAATGTGCGATATTATTGAAGCTTTTATAGATGCTGAATACAAACCTACTGAAGAGAACAAAAAGTTGATTTCCAAAATTAAATATTTAGAAACGGAAAGCGAAAGCCAAACAGATCCTCAGTTCTTTGATGAATTTTTAGAGAAGTGGGATAAAGGTGAATATCATGATTAAAGGGAATTTATTATGATTTTAACGATTACGATGAACCCTTCAGTAGACATATCATATCAAGTGGATAATTTATCAATCAATCATGTGAATAGAACGAATAAATGGAGTAAAACAGCTGGTGGCAAAGGATTAAATGTAACGAGAGTCTTAAATCAGTTAAATGAACAAGTTGTAGCTTCAGGTTTAAAAGGCGGTAAACTCGGAGAATACCTTGAACAATCTTTGAATGAGCATAAAATAACCAATCATTTTTTTGAAATTCAAGGCAACACAAGAAATTGTATCGCTATATTACACGAAGGAAACCAAACAGAAATTCTTGAAGATGGTCCTACTATTAGTTCTGCAGAAATTGAGGATTTCAAAGCACATTTTGAAGAACTTGTAAGTAAATCAGACATTGCTGTAATTTCTGGAAGCTTACCTAAAGGCGTGGATACCAAATTTTATTCGAATTTAATAAAGATTTGTGATAAATACGCTGTTCCTGCAATACTAGATTGTTCTAATAAAGCGCTTATAGAAGTGTTAAGAGGACAATATAAACCATTGTTAATTAAGCCGAATATCGATGAGCTGTCTGAATTGCTTGGAGAACATATAGATGAAGATATTGAATCCTTGAAGCAAGCAGTAGCAAACCCAATGTTTGAAAATATCGAGTGGGTGGTTGTCTCTTTAGGTTCAAATGGTGTATTCGCTAAACATAACGACAAATATTACAAAGTAGATATACCTCAAATTCAAGTAGTGAATCCTGTTGGTTCAGGCGATTCAATGATTGCTGGTTTTACTTCTGCTTTGATGAATAATGCAACAGACGAAGCATTACTTAAAAAGGCGAATACTATAGGTATGTTAAACGCACAAGAAACAGTTACAGGTTCTATCAATTTAAAGAACTATGATGACCTTTATAACAAAATCAATATTATTGAGGTGTGAATAAATGAGTAAAAAAGATCGGAAATTTGAACAATTAAGAAGTTTAAGCGATGAGAAAGGTATCATTTCAGCTTTAGCATTTGATCAACGAGGTGCTTTAAAACGTATGATGGCCAAGTATCAAGATACAGAACCAACATTAGAACAAATAGAAAATTTAAAGTCATTGGTTTCTGAAACTTTGACAGAATATGCTTCGTCCATATTGCTGGACCCCGAATACGGTTTACCAGCTTCTAAAGCACGTAATGAAGAGTCAGGATTATTATTAGCCTATGAAAAAACAGGCTATGACGTGAACACTAAAGGACGATTACCTGATTGTCTAGAAGATTGGTCAGTTAAAAGAATTAAAGAGCATGGTGCAGATGCTGTTAAATTTCTTCTATATTATGATGTTGATGATTCTGAAAGTATCAATCTTAAGAAGAAGGCATACATAGAAAGAATTGGTTCTGAGTGTGTAGCTGAAAATATGCCATTCTTCTTAGAAGTATTAACTTATGACGATAACATTCCTGATAATGGAAGTGTTGAATTCGCTAAAGTAAAGCCTAGGAAAGTTAATGGTGCTATGAAAGTATTCTCAGAAGAGAGATTTAATGTCGATGTATTAAAAGTCGAAGTCCCTGTAAACATGGCGTACGTTGAAGGATTTGGCGAAAGTGAAATGGTATATACGAAAGAAGAAGCTATGCAATATTTTAAAGAGCAAGAAGCTTCTACAAATCTACCATATATTTATTTGAGTGCAGGTGTATCAGCAAAATTATTTCAAGATACTTTGGAATTTGCACATGCATCTGGCGCTAAATTCAATGGTGTCCTATGTGGACGGGCAACTTGGGCAGGAGTCGTACCTATTTACATAGAAAAAGGGGAAGAAGCGGCTAGAAAATGGTTGCAGACAGAAGGGTTTAACAATATTAATGCATTAAATAAGGTGCTTAAACAAACAGCTGTTTCAGTTAGGGAGAAATTATAACAAGGGATTAAAGGAGTGTTAACCATGAATCGTGAAGAAACAACAATGTTAGGTTTTGAAATAGTAGCTTATGCAGGAGATGCTAGATCAAAATTACTCATCGCTTTAAATGCAGCACAACAAGGGGACTTTAATGAAGCAGAACAATTAATAGAAGAGGCTAATCAACATATTGTAAGCGCACATAATGCACAAACAGAATTATTAACTAAAGAAGCTTCTGGTGAAGACATTGCATATAGTGTAACGATGATGCATGGCCAAGACCACCTTATGACTACGCTGCTTCTGAAAGATATGATGAAGCATATCGTTGAACTTTACAAAAGAGGGAGTTAATAATTATGGAAGCAATTATCGCGCAAATTGAAAAAGCTAAACCACTTTTTGAAAAAATTTCTCGTAATATTTATTTAAGGGCTATTCGTGATGGTTTTATTTCAGCAATGCCGGTCATTCTATTTTCAAGTATTTTCTTATTAATAGCATATGTACCAAACGTATTTGGATTCACTTGGAGCAAGAGTTCTGAAGCGGCACTTATGAAACCTTATCAATACACAATGGGTATTGTTGCATTATTAGTTGCGGGTACAACTGCTAAATCGTTAACCGATTCATATAACCGAAGATTAGAAAATACAAATCAAATTAACTTTATATCTACTATGATAGCGTCGATTTGTGGCTTTTTATTTTTAGCTTCTGATTCGATTAAAGATGGTGGATTTACGAGTGAATTTTTAGGTACTAAAGGTTTACTAACAGCATTTCTATCTGCATTTGTCACAGTAATCATATATCACATCTGTGTTAAGAAAAACGTTACAATCAAAATGCCTGAAGAAGTACCACCAAATATTTCCCAAGTATTTAAAGATATTATTCCATTCGCTTTAGTTATTTTAGTGTTATATGGATTTGATTTATTAAGTAGAGCGATATTAGGACCAAATGTTGCGCACGCTATTATTGAATTCTTCGCACCATTATTTACAGCAGCTGATGGCTATGTCGGTATTACGATCATATTTGGAGCATTTGCATTATTTTGGTTTGTTGGTATTCACGGTCCTTCAATAGTAGAACCAGCAATAGCGGCAATAACGTATGCCAATATTGAAACGAACTATCAATTATTAAGTTCTGGTGCACACGCAGACAAGATTATAACGTCTGGGACACAAATGTTTATTGTAACTATGGGTGGGACAGGGGCTACCTTAGTTGTTCCGTTCATGTTTATGTGGCTAACTAAATCTAAACGCAATAAAGCGATTGGTAGAGCATCTGTAGTACCTACATTCTTTGGTGTAAATGAACCTATTCTCTTCGGTGCACCATTAGTTTTGAATCCTGTGTTCTTCATTCCATTTATATTAGCACCAATTGCAAACGTATGGATTTTTAAAATATTTGTTGATGTAATAGGCATGAATAGCTTCAGTGTCAATCTTCCTTGGACAACGCCAGCACCAATTGGAATAGTGATGGGTACAGGTTTAGGTGTATGGTCATTTATTTTAGCAATTACGTTAGTGATTGTAGATATTATGATTTATTATCCATTCGTGAGGGTCTATGACAGACAAATTGTTGAAGAAGAAATTTCCGGACTTAAAAAATCTGAAAATTTGCAAAATAAAGTTAAAGAAAATTTTGATACAAGTAAGGCTGAAAGTATTATAAGTAATTCTCGTAACAATGAAATTAAAAAAGAAGATAGAAAAGTAAGTAATGATCATTTATGCAACAAAGAATCAAAAAGCGTATTAGTATTATGCGCAGGTGGTGGTACGAGTGGATTGCTTGCTAACGCTTTAAATAAAGCAGCTAAAGAATTTGGAGAACCAATTACTGCAGCAGCTGGAGGTTATGGCGCTCATATGGATATTATGAAAGATTATGATCTAATCGTTCTTGCACCACAAGTTGCTTCAAATTATGAGGATATTAAACAAGATGCCGATAGATTAGGTGTTAAATTAGCAAAAACTGAAGGTGCAGAATACATTAAATTAACACGTGATGGTAAAGGTGCTTTAGCGTTTGTAAGAAATCAACTCAATATATAGAAGGGAATAGATATAGATATGAAAGACTTACCAGAAGATTTTATTTTTGGTGGTGCAACGGCAGCATATCAAGCTGAAGGTGCAACTCAAACAGATGGAAAAGGTAGAGTAGCTTGGGATACTTATTTAGAAGAAAATTATTGGTACACAGCAGAGCCAGCTAGTGATTTTTATAATCAATACCCAATAGATTTAGAGCTTAGTGAAAAATTTGGTATTAATGGAATGAGAATTTCGATAGCATGGTCAAGAATTTTTCCAGATGGTTACGAAAATGTGAATGCTAAAGGTGTTGAATTCTATCATAATTTATTTAAAGAATGTCATAAAAGAGATGTAGAACCGTTTGTAACGCTACATCATTTTGATACACCAGAAAAGTTACATTCTGATGGAGATTTTTTAAATCGTCAAAATATTGATTACTTCGTTGAATATGCTGATTTTTGCTTTAATGAATTTGAAGAAGTGAATTATTGGACTACATTTAATGAAATTGGACCTATCGGAGACGGGCAGTATTTAGTAGGTAAATTTCCACCAGGTATTAAATATGATTTCGCAAAAGTATTTCAGTCTCACCACAACATGATGATAGCACACGCAAGAGCAATTAAATTATTTAAAGACAAAGGGTATAAAGGAGAAATTGGTATTGTTCATGCACTTCCTACTAAATATCCATATGATCCAAATAATCCAGAAGATGTGAGAGCGGCAGAACTTGAAGACATTATCCATAATAAATTTATTTTAGATGCCACATATTTGGGTAAATATTCCGATAAAACAATGCAAGGGGTTCAGCACATTTTGGAAGTCAATGGAGGAGAACTTGATATTCGTGATGAAGATTTAAGAATATTAAATGATTCAAAAGATTTAAATGACTTCTTAGGCATCAATTATTATATGAGTGATTGGATGAGCGCATTTGATGGAGAAACTGAAATTACGCACAATTCTAAAGGTAATAAAGGTGGGTCTAAATATCAGCTTAAAGGTATAGGGCAACGTGAATTTGACATCGATGTGCCACGTACAGATTGGGATTGGATGATATATCCTAAAGGACTTTATGACCAAATTATGAGAGTGAAGGCAGACTATCCAAACTATAAGAAGATTTATATAACGGAAAATGGACTAGGATATAAAGATGAATTTGAAAATAATACAGTTAATGATGATGCGCGTATAGATTATGTTAAGAAACACTTAGAAATTATATCAGACGCTATAGCAGACGGTGCGAATGTTCAAGGATATTTTATCTGGTCGTTAATGGATGTGTTCTCATGGTCAAATGGTTATGAAAAAAGATATGGATTATTCTATGTAGACTTTGATACACAAGAAAGGTATCCAAAGAAAAGTGCATATTGGTATAAGAAGTTATCAGAAACAAAAATAATTGAATAAAACTTTTAAAAAGCTTATCTAGCGGGATATAACCAAAAGATAAGCTTTTTTATTTGAGCAAGCAAGTTGCAGTGATGATAAGGGTAGCCATATAGACAAAACTCAGGAGAAATGTTCACACGAATAGCTTTACATCAATAATTTTACTTTTAAATATTTTAGTATTAAACCTTTTAATGCTAAATAGTTTACTGCTAAACTATTTAGTCGTATAATATAATTAACAAATCAAACAAGAGCTAAGGAGGACATGATGGATACTAAATTTTTTGAATTGCTACATACGCTAGAATTATTGAAAGATAAGACGATAACAATATTTATGAACCGTTTTAAAAATGTTAATATCTCTCAAATCATTTTACTATCAAAGCTTAAAGAAGACGGACCTCAAAAGTCTTCAACAATTGCTGAAAAGATTGGTTATACGCCTGGTGCTATTACAGGTATGACAAATAAATTAATCAAAGAAGAATATATTTTAAGAGTTCCTCAAGAGTATGATCGTAGAGTAACGCTCATTTCGATTACGGATAAAGGTATTAAGTTACTTGAAGAAGCTCAAAAGCAAGAAGAAATTTTAAGGAATGATATATATTCAACATTGAATGATGAAGAAACCGAACAACTTCTTAAAATACAGAAAAAGTTATTAGAACAAGTTGATCGTTTAAAATAAAAGGAAGGGTGTTAATTATGGAAAGACTAGAAAATAAAGTTGTTATAATCACGGGAGCAGCACAAGGCATGGGGAAAATACATGCAGAAAAAGCATTAGAACAAGGAGCAAAAGTTATCATTACAGATATTAATGAAGAAAGCGGTCATCAGACTGAATCTGAATTAAAAGGAGAAGTTATGTTTATTAAACATAATGTATCTGACGAAAATGATTGGAAAAATGTTGTTCAACAAACTATGGACAAATGGGGACGTATTGATGTATTAGTGAATAATGCGGGAATTACGTATAATACGCCTTTGGAAGAATTGACTACAGATGATTATATGAAGATTGTACAAATTAACCAATTATCAGTATTTTTAGGAATGAAGACAGTAGCGCCTATTATGAAAGAACAACATAAAGGTTCTATTATAAATATTTCTTCTATGAATGGTTTAGTTGGTGGTGCAATTGGATACACAGATACTAAGTTTGCTGTAAGAGGTATGACTAAAGCAGCTTCTAGAGAATTATCACCATATAATATTCGAGTAAACTCTGTACATCCTGGTGTAATTCAAACACCAATGTTGGAACAAGAAGGCGTAAAAGAAGCGGTAGAAGAATTCAAAAAGACAATACCAATGAGACGTGTAGCACAAGCAGAAGAAGTTTCAAACATGGTAACTTTCTTAGCTTCAGATGACTCAAGCTATTCTACTGGTGCTGAATTTGTAATAGATGGTGGACTTACTGCTCTATAGTAGATGTTTTGTAGTCGGCTAACGAGCAAGAAAAAGTAAACAAGCGCGTTAGAAATTCTAACGATCAAGACTAACGAAACATGCGCGTTAGAAGACAAATCAGGTGTAAAAAAGAGAAAAAGCACACTAAAATCACAAGGTTGAGCGGTCTAACGAGCAAGAAAAAGTAAACAAGCGCGTTAGAAATTCTAACGATCAAGACTAACGAAACAAGCTCGTTAGAAGACAAATCGGGTGTACAAAAGAGTAAAAGCACACTAAAATCACAAGATTGAGCGGTCTAACGAGCAAGAAAAAGTAAACAAGCGCGTTAGAAATTCTAACGATCAAGACTAACGAAACATGCGCGTTAGACAACAATAAATTATACTTTATAGAATAAACAATAGAGGCTGAGACAATTTAAAATTTGTCTCAGCCTCTTATCCTTCTATACTAATTCTTTAAAGTTTTCTAAGCGTTTTGCTTTTTCTTCTTCACTGATGTCATGTGCTTTTACATATCGGTTGCTTTCGTGTTCTGCACATTCGTGTGAACATGCACCTAAATATTTATGTTCGTTCTCTTCATTTACTAAGAATTGACGGTTACATTCTGGATTACTACAGTTAATATATCTTTCACATGGTGTTCCATCGAACCATTCTTTACCAACTACAGTTTTTTCTACTTGATTCACATCTACACTAATACGTTCGTCAAATACATACATTTTTCCATCCCAGTATTCACCTTTAGTTTCTGGATCTTTACCGTAAGTTGCAATACCACCTTCTAATTGGCTTACATCTTCGAATCCTTCTTTAAGTAAGAATCCTGAGAATTTTTCACAACGGATACCGCCTGTACAGTAAGTGACGATTTTTTTATCCATAAATTGTTCTTTGTTCTCTTTGATCCAATCTGGTAAATCTCTGAATCTTGTAATATTCGGACGAACTGCGCCACGGAAATGACCTAAGTCATATTCATAATCATTTCTAGCATCGATAACAATTGTATCATCTGCTAATAATGCTTCTTTAAATTCTTTAGGTGATAAATAATTACCAGTTAATTCTATTGGGTTTACATCATCTTCTAAATCTAAAGCTACGATTTCAGCTCTTGGACGTACGTGCATTTTTTTGAAAGCATGACCTTCAGCTTCATCAACTTTAAAAGTGATGCCTTCAAATCTTTCGTCTGCTTTCATTTGTTCCATGTATTTGTCTGTATCTACTTTCGTACCTGAAAGTGTACCGTTAATACCTTCAGTTGCTACTAAAATACGACCTTTAAGTTCTAAGTCTTTACAAAATTCTAAGTGCTCTGTTGCAAAAGTTTCGGGGTCAGTAATTGTTGTATATTTATAAAACAATAATACTCTATAATCCATTTTCTTATCTCCTCTATTTTTCTTTATTAATTTATATAAAAGTCTATTTGATATTATCTTTGTTGAAGTGTGGAACAATATTTATATGAGTGCACATTTTTATCCTCATTATATTGTATCAAAAAAGTTGCATTTTTCAATTGTTTGATTTTGTAAAATAATATGAAATCGTTTTTATTTAGAAAATTAAACTAGAAATAGAGATGGAGCGACGTTTAATCTTTTAAGTTTTTAGAAAGAACACTGAAATGAGTATCTAATTTATTTAAAGTTATCATAAAATTTTCGAGTTCTTCTTCAGGTAATATATTTAATAATTGATCAAGATTTGTAATACAAATTTGGCTAATTTCGTTTATTTTACTTTGACCAGTATCCGTAATATAAACACGTATTTTTCTGTTATCAATAGCATCCATTTTCTTCTCAACATATCCACTCTGAATTTGTTGGTTCAGCAATCTACTTAAATTCCCTTTATCCATATCAACAGATTCAGCTAACTCTGCTAAAGTCATTCCTTCATTTTCACTTATAACATATAATAAGTTACAAAAATTCAATGAATAACCATTCTCATTAGCAACATGGGCACATAGAAATTTAAAATTAGCATTTACTCTTAAAAGTTTCGTTTTAAAATCTTGTAATTTTTCATTATTATCTAACGTTTCCATATTAAATCCTCCATTTAATGAATTTTATGGAATAGATTTTACCAAATTTTTATTAGTAGGAAAAGTTTTGGAAGGGAAATAGTATGAAGAATATATAGTTAATCATATGTAATTTTATTTATAGAATATTGTTATTTAAATAAATAACCTCACTTTACAAAGTTAATGATGCACAAAACAACTACGTTTGTACTTATATATGTACATTAATTTTGTAAAAATATTATAAAGTAATAGATTTTTCATTTTAATATTGTATAATATTAAGGACAATCAAATAAAAATATAATTAGTGAGGTTAAAATGAATAATATTGAGAAACAAAGATTTTCTATTAGAAAATTTTCGATGGGGATAGGATCTGTATTACTTGGCTTTACAATTTTTTCAGTCGCAGCATCTCATCAAGCTAATGCAAGTGAAATTAGTAGTACACAAACAGTCAATCAAGAAGATGAGAACCGGGAAATTCTTACAGAAATAGATGTAAGTAACGAAGAAACGACAGAAACAACAGAAACAACAGAACCAACACAAGATAAAAATGTACAAAAAGATGAAAATGTTAATCCTGAAGTGACAACAAATGAAGACCAAAATGAAACAAATAATGATGAAGAAATAATTACCGATGAATCACCAAATGAAATTGTTCAAGATAAACCAACTGATACAACAGTAGAGGATTCAAAAGAAGTTGAACCAGAACCTTCATTACCTACTGTAGAAAATGATATTTCAAAAGAAAATCAACCAGAAGAACAAGATAAAGAAATACAACATGAATTACCACCTATTGAAACAACGAAAGAAAAAGATGAACCCTCTTCGATAACTTCTACACAAACTCCTAAAGATGAAACTCCTAAAGAAGAACATTCTGAGAACTCATCCACAATTACAGAACAAGTTGAGAATAAGGAAGAAACAACGCCGTTAAAAGACAATATTCAAGAAAAACAACAAAAAATATCAGAAGACAAATTAACATCTGACACTACAAAAGCACAAGCTACAAACAAAGAGCAACAGACTTTAAATGTAAAAGTAAAACAACAAGCAAAAGTAGCAGCAAGTGCAGCACCAACTCCTTATCATGCTGTATCTCAAAAATATTATAGTGGTCTTCTTGGGCTATTTGGTAGACCTGGATTTACTTCTGATGCTTTTGCTGAAAGAAATGTAATTATTGCTGGAGAAAAAGTAAAAGCACATGCAGAACTGAAATCTGACTTATTTAATGGCGGATTAGGAACGACAACTTATCAATGGTATATCTATCAAAATAATCAGTGGTCGGCTATCAGTGGTCAAACTAGTAATAGTTTAAATTATACATTATCCAATGTAGGAGATTATTATTTCCAATTAGTTGCTCGTAACAAACCTCTGTTGAGTGCTGCGACAACTTATGGTACAAATGTATTTTCAGTGAACGTTCAACAAAAGCAAATACAAGCAGATAAGATTACAATTACAAATAATCCAATTATGTTATCAAACGAAAGAAATTGGAACTTAGGATATATAACTAATCCAACTAACGCAACAGGAACGATACAGTGGACAGTTAATAATAGTAATTTAGCAACAATAAACCAATATGGAGTTTTAACAACAAGTAAATCACAAAAAGGAACAGTTAGAGTAAAAGTAGAAATGACTAACTCAAACGGTTCAAAAATAGAAGATTTTATAGACGTTAAAATAGGAGATATTATATCTGATCAAACAGTTGAAGTAGGAGAAGATGCTACATTTACAGTAACGCCAAGTTTAATTCCTGATGATATTGGTCAAGTCGTTACATATAAGTGGTACAGATTAAATGGAGATGTAATAAATAAAGATGCTGATACAGAAGTATCTATAGATAAAAATTTAGTCCTAAGTAATGTCAGTACTGAATTAAACGGTTCTAGATATTATGTAATAGTAACAGTAGGTGAAGGAAATAATGCTCAGCCATTTGATCCCTCTAATATCGCTACACTGACAGTAAGTACAGCAGCTTCAGAATCGTTAAGCACGTCCGAATCTTTGAGTACATCCGAGTCAACAAGTACGTCTGAATCATTGAGCAATTCAGTATCATTAAGCGAATCAGAATCATTGAGTACATCAGAGTCAATATCATTAAGTGAATCTGAGACTATTAGTGAGTCGGAATCATTAAGCACGTCAGAGTCTATTAGTACATCCGAGTCAATGAGTACATCAGAGTCATTGAGCGAAAGTGAATCGTTGAGTGAGTCAACATCATTAAGTACATCTGAATCAATAAGTGAGTCCGAATCGTTGAGTACATCTGAATCCTTAAGTGCATCCGAGTCCTTGAGTACGTCTGAGTCCTTGAGTGAGTCGACATCGTTGAGTACGTCAGAATCAATGAGTGAAAGTGAATCGCTAAGTACGTCTGAGTCCTTGAGTGAGAGTGAGTCGTTAAGTACGTCCGAGTCATTGAGTGAGTCAGAATCGTTGAGTACATCAGAGTCAATAAGTGAGAGCGAATCATTGAGTACGTCTGAATCAATAAGTGAATCAGAATCATTGAGTACATCGGAATCCTTAAGTGAATCCGAATCGTTGAGTACTTCCGTGTCAATAAGTGAAAGTGAATCGTTAAGCACGTCGGGATCAATAAGCGAATCAGAATCGTTGAGAACGTCAGAGTCACTGAGTGAAAGTGAATCATTGAGTACATCAGAGTCATTAAGTGAATCTGAATCGTTGAGTGCGTCTGAGTCATTGAGCGAGTCAGAATCATTAAGCGAATCAGAATCGTTAAGTACTTCCGAGTCCTTGAGTGAGTCCGAATCATTAAGTGCATCTGAATCATTGAGTACGTCTGAATCAATTAGTGAATCAGAATCATTGAGTACATCAGAGTCAATTAGTGAGTCTGAATCATTGAGCGAAAGTGAATCGTTGAGTACGTCAGAATCATTAAGTGAGAGCGAGTCGTTAAGTACGTCTGAGTCATTAAGCGAATCCGAATCGTTGAGTGCATCTGAGTCATTGAGTGAGTCCGAATCTTTAAGTACATCGGAGTCCGTGAGTGAGAGCGAATCGCTAAGTACATCGGAATCAATAAGTGAATCCGAGTCATTGAGTACATCGGAATCCTTAAGTGAGAGTGAGTCTCTAAGTACATCCGAGTCCTTGAGTGAGTCCGAATCGTTAAGTATGTCCGAGTCAGCAAG
The DNA here is from genome assembly GCF_022386595.1 of Mammaliicoccus sp. G-M28. Lineage (NCBI taxonomy): Bacteria > Bacillati > Bacillota > Bacilli > Caryophanales > Staphylococcaceae > Mammaliicoccus > Mammaliicoccus sp. G-M28. The sequence goes on along the minus strand of NZ_JAJNIF010000018.1, from coordinate 822 downwards.
TACGTCTGAATCAATGAGCAATTCAGTATCATTAAGCGAATCAGAATCGATAAGTACATCAGAATCTTTGAGCACGTCTGAGTCTATTAGTGAAAGTGAATCAATGAGTACGTCCGAGTCATTAAGTAAATCTGAATCGTTGAGTACGTCCGAGTCATTGAGCGAGTCCGAATCGTTGAGTACCAGCGAGTCATTAAGCACGTCAGAGTCTATAAGTACATCAGAGTCATTGAGTGAGTCGGAATCAATAAGTGCATCCGAGTCGTTGAGCGAAAGTGAATCATTGAGTATGTCTGAGTCAATGAGTGAGAGCGAATCATTAAGTACATCCGAGTCCTTGAGTGAGTCCGAATCGTTGAGTGCGTCTGAGTCTATTAGTGCATCTGAGTCAATGAGTGCATCAGAGTCAGCAAGTACGTCGGAATCGTTGAGTACGTCAGAATCAATCAGTGAAAGTGAATCTTTGAGTACATCCGAGTCATTGAGCGAAAGTGAATCATTGAGTACGTCTGAGTCAATTAGTGAATCAGAATCAATAAGCGAATCAGAATCAATGAGTACGTCAGAGTCATTGAGCGAGTCCGAATCGATAAGTGCAGCGGAATCGTTGAGTACCAGCGAGTCATTAAGTGAGTCAACATCATTAAGTACATCTGAATCAATCAGTGAAAGTGAATCGTTGAGTACGTCCGAGTCATTGAGTGAAAGTGAATCGTTGAGTACGTCCGAGTCATTGAGTGAAAGTGAATCGTTGAGTACGTCCGAGTCATTGAGTGAAAGTGAATCGTTGAGTACGTCCGAGTCATTGAGTGAAAGTGAATC
>NZ_JAJNIF010000017.1:0-32475 GCF_022386595.1 Mammaliicoccus sp. G-M28 | reverse complement strand
CCTCTACAATTTTTTCTTCGTCGATTACATTGTACTAAAGTGAGCTATATATGGCTCTTATTTTATTACACAATTATATGGACATATTCGAAGACTTAGAAGATATCGTGCGATTCAGGTCAAATCCGAGCAAAACGCACGAAGACTCAGAAGATATCGTGCGATTCTGCTCAAATCGGGCTAAAACGCACGAAGACTGTAGAGATATCGTGCGATTCGGCTCAAATCGGGATAAAACGCACGAAGACTTGAGATATCGTGCGATTCAGGTCAAATCGAGCTAAAACGCACGAAGACTCAGAAGATATCGTGCGATTCACCCATATAACCATACACATAAAATTATTTTACAGAAGGTATATAGAATCGTGAGTTTTCGTAATGGAAAATAATTTTAGAATAGTCGAATGGTATGCCGGTACTTGTATAAAATATTTGTTCATATTCTAATGATGGATCGCCTTCGTTTAATTGTAAATGTTCAGCATTACCGGCAGATAGTTTATCTATTTTAAAATAAATATCTGTGAAACCGACTTTTACTTTTAAATTGTTTTCTACGTAATCGAATATAGAACCGTTTGCTATTTCTTCGTTCATATATAGTACAACATTTTTACTGAAATACGAAGTTTCTATACAGAATACTTTGCCATCAACGTATCTAATTCGCTCTACATAATATACAGTTTCATTATCTTGTAATTTTAATTGAGTTTTAATGTGTTCTTCAGGTTTAATTTCAGCTATTTTTAAGACTTTGCTTGTTACTTCGTGACCTTTCAAATCATCTGAAAATCCATCTGCAGTAAATAAGTTTAAGTAGCCATCTCTTTTGGGATTTCTTACATAAATACCGCTTCCTCTTGCTTGGTAAATTAATCCTTCTTTTTCGAGACTTTTTAAAGCGTTAATAATTGTACTCTTACTTACATTAAATTCAGATCTTAATATTTCTACGCTTGGTAATTTGTCTCCAGCTTCATATTGTCCATTCTCTATTAGCTCTTCAATACGTTCAGCAATTAATTCGTACTTCAGCATATTAAACCCCACTTTTCGTTGATAATACTTACATTATAGCATTTGTTAAATTAATAGTGCTATTTAATTTTGTATCTATCTTTACAAATTGTACCGGTATAATTATAATGTAAGAGTATACAAATAGAAAACGAGATAATTGGGGTGGAATTATGGCGAACAAAAACGAAAGAATAGCTAAAGAGATTCTTGAGGTAATTGGCGGGGAAGAAAATATTGTTAAAAGCACACATTGTGCAACACGGTTAAGACTTGTACTAAAAAGGTCAGATCCAACTGCGAATGAAAAAGTAAAAAAAATAGAAGGTGTCGTTACAGTTGTTGAAAATAATGGACAATTTCAAGTAGTTATTGGGAATAATGTTGGAGATGTTCATAAAGCTTTTGATGAAATGATAGGTGGTTCTAATAAGAATCAACAACAAAATGAAACAGAAAATAAAGGAAGTATATTAAATAGAGTTATTGCTACAATGTCAGCTGTATTTGCACCATTTATTTATATATTAGCTGCTGCAGGTATTTTGCAAGGTTTATTGATATTAATTAATTTAATTGCACCATCATTTTCTAAAACAGGAACATATGAAGTATTCAATTTCATATCTTGGGCACCATTTACATTCTTACCAATTTTTATTGCGATTACAGCAGCCAAACATTTTAATGTGAATATGTACATAGCTATTGCATGTTCTGCGGCATTAGTGAGTCCAGATTTTACTGCGATACTCGACAGAATTGGTGATGGAGAAACAGTTAGATTATTCGGTATGCCGTTAACTGAAACTGCATATACATCTTCTGTTTTACCACCATTATTGCTTGTTTGGATTTTATCTTATTTAGAAAAATTCCTAAATAAAACAATTCATGAAGTTGTAAGACCGCTATTTGTACCATTCTTATCTATTATTATTATGGTGCCAGTGACATTGTTAGTAATTGGTCCAATTTCAACATTGGCAGCACATGGTATTGCGAATGGATACAATTCACTTGTTGAAGTTGCACCTTGGTTAGCAGGGGCAATTATTGGTGGAGTATGGCAAGTGTTTGTAATATTTGGTGTACATTGGGGAATTACACCAGTTGTTCTTGCAAACTTTGAACAACACGGAAGTGATTCATTCCAAGCTTATCAAACAATCGCTGTTATAGCGCAAGTTGGTGCGGTTGTAGGTGTATTTATTAAAGCGAAAAGTCAAGAAGTTAAGAGGGTATCATCATCTGCTGGTATCACAGGTATTTTTGGAATAACAGAACCCGCAATATATGGTGTGAACTTAAGATTTAAAAAGCCATTTATCATTGCCTGTATTAGTGGTGCAATTGGTGCATTTGTGGCCAGTTTCTTCAATCCAAAATATTATGCTTATGCAGGGTTGCCAGGACCATTAACAATAGTAAATGGTTATAATGCAGATAATGTATCGTCAATTTGGGGGATTTTAATTGGTACTGCTATTGCGATTGTGTTACCTATTATACTCATTCAAATTTTTGGTTATGGTGAAGATACAACTGAACAAGTTGAAACTGCTGATGCAAATCAATCGAACGCAGTCGTTCCAAATGAAAAATTAGAAATTGAAGTTTATTCACCAGTATCAGGAAATATTGTTCAACTTGAAAAAGTACCAGATCCAGTATTTTCAGAAGGTTTAATGGGTAAAGGTATAGCAATAGAGCCAAAGGATAATACAATTTATAGTCCAGTAGAAGGAAAAGTAAGCATGATTGCACCTTCTAAACATGCTATCGGAATTAATACTTTAGATGGGGCAGAAATTTTGATTCATATCGGTCTTGAAACTGTTGAGCTTAACGGTGAAGGATTTGAAGTATTGGTATCAGAAGGCGATGAAATATCTCAGGGTATGCCTTTAATTAAATTTGATAAAGATTCATTAGAAGAAAAAGGATATAACACAATTACGCCGGTTATCATCACAAATAGTGCAGAATTTAGTGAGATTATACCGGTTAACAACGCGAAGTCTAATAAAGGCGAAGTAATTTTAAATATCATTAAAATATAAAGGAGTTTTTAAAATGGCTAAATTAAATAAAGATTTTCTATGGGGTGGCGCATTAGCTGCCAATCAATTTGAAGGTGGATATGATCAAGGTGGTAAAGGTCTAAGTGTTCATGATGTTATGACTGCAGGTGAGCATGGTAAAGCGAGAGAAATTACAGAAACGATTGAGGCGGATAAATTTTATCCAAATCATGAGGGTATAGATTTTTATAATAGATTTAAAGAAGATATTGGTTTATTCAATGAAATGGGATTAAAATGTTTACGTACTTCAATCGCTTGGACACGTATTTTCCCTAATGGTGATGAAACAGAGCCTAATGAAGAAGGTTTGAAATTTTATGATGATGTGATTGATGAATTGTTAAAATATAATATTGAACCTGTACTAACATTGTCACACTTTGAAATGCCATTACATTTAGCTCGTGAATATGGTGGTTTTAGAAATCGTAAAGTTGTAGATTTCTTTGTGCATTTTGCAGAAACGGTATTTAATCGTTACAAAGATAAAGTTAAGTATTGGATGACTTTTAATGAAATTAATAATCAAATGGATACGAGTAATCCAATATTCTTATGGACAAACTCTGGAGTAACTTTGTCAGAAGATGAAGATGCAGAAGAGGTATTATATCAAGTTGCACATAATGAATTAATTGCTAGTGCACTTGCTGTTACAAAAGGTAAAGAGATCAATCCTAACTTTGTCATTGGGAATATGATTTCACATGTACCGATTTATCCTTATTCATGTAATCCAAAAGATATTTTAGAAGCAGAAATTGCAAGTCGTTTAAGATACTTCTTCCCTGATGTTCAAGTAAGAGGTTATTACCCTGGTTATGCATTGAAGATGTTTGAGAAAAAAGGTTACGACATTAAGTGGCAAGAAGGCGATGACGAAATCTTGAAAAACGGTACTGTAGATTATATTGGATTTAGTTATTATATGTCTACTGTCGTTAAACATGATGCACAACAAAGTGTTGAAGATAATGTTGTTAATGGAGGATTACCAAATTCAGTTGAAAATCCATATATTAAAGTCAGCCAGTGGGGATGGGCAATTGATCCAGTTGGACTCAGATATACATTAAACGCGCTGTATAATCGTTACCAATTGCCATTATTTATAGTAGAAAATGGTTTCGGAACGACTGATGAGTTTAAAGAAGATGGAACAATTGATGATCAAGAACGCATTGATTATTTAAGAGAACATATTAATGCATCAATCGAAGCGGTAGACGAAGATGGAGTAGAACTAATGGGTTACACACCATGGGGCATAATTGATATCGTATCATTCACTACTGGTGAAATGAAAAAAAGATACGGTCTTATTCATGTAGATCGTGACAATGAAGGCAAAGGAACACTTAAACGTACTAAGAAACAATCATTCTATTGGTATAAAAATGTAATCAATACAAACGGTGAAGAACTGAAATAAGAACATTGGGGCTGGGGCAAATTAATTTGTCTCAGCCTCTTGTCATTATATCAAAGGTTGATTTAGCGACGTATTTTAAGTAATAATAGTAAGTGCATAGAAATAAAATTATCGTAAAATAATGAAATGAATGTTTGAAGGAGTCTTTTTAATGCAAGAGAGAAAACTAGTCGCGGAAAAAGAAATTGAAATCAATATATACGACATAGATGCCATGGGTATTGTAAGTAATATAGTTTATGTGAAGTGGTTTGAAGATTTAAGAACTGCATTTATAAATCAGTATATGACTCACTCAGAAATGATGAAAAATAATATATCACCTATATTGATGAGAACAGAAGCGGACTATAAAGTACCACTAACTATACATGATAAGCCAATAGGAAGATGTTGGTTAGTCAAAGTAAGCAAGTTAAAATGGGAACTTGAATTTGATATTGTTACACAAGATAACGTTCATTGTATCGGTTATCAAAAAGGTGGATTTTATGATGTAGTTGATAAAAAAATAGCACATACACCAAAAGTATTTTTAGAAATTTAAGTAAGGGGATAAAATATGTCTAAACTACAAAATGATTTAATTAAACCTATCGCTGTTTTTGATGCTGGCCTTGGAAGTTATTCAATCGTTGAATTATTAAGAAAAGAATTTCCTGCTCAAGATTTAATTTATTTAGCTGATCGAAATCAATTTCCGTATGGAAGCAAATCTAAAAGTGAATTAAAAGAGGTTATAAAGACTACTATTCATTATTTAGAAAAGTGGAAACCAAGTGCAATTATTATTGCTTCAAATGCCCCGACAATTACAGTGTTAGATGAAATTAAACATGAATTTGAAACTAAAGTAATTGGTGTGTATCCACCAGTAAAAGAAGCAATTGAGAAATCTAGTTCTAAACAAATAGGTATACTAGGGGCACAATCATTAGTTGAAAGCGAAGAAATAGATGAATATATTCAAGGTGAATCATCTGAAAGTAACGTCTATAAATTTAATGCTTCTCCATTAATTGAACTTGTCGAGTCGGGTAAGTTCATTTCAGATAAGTATCGTACTTTAATGACTGTTAAACAATTTATCGATAATATTTTAGAAAATCATGAAGAAATGGATGTATTTACGTTATCATCAACACATTTACCATGGTTATATAGTTATTTTAAAGAATTATATCCTCATATTATGTTTATAAATCCTGCTCATACTATTGTAGAAAAAGTTCAACAGAACACTTCAAAAGGAAATGGTCAGATAAAATCCTTAGTAACAACGAATGAAGATTATACAATGGAAGACTTTGAAACAATGCTTGGAATGTTGAATATTCAATTGGAAATAGAAGAAATAGAAATATAATAAAGGAACCCCCAGTCTTGAGTGAAGACTGGGGGTTTTTTGATAGAAATGACAGATGACTTGATAAATAGAGCGGTTGAACTTATCAAGACGAGGCAAACATGATAAATAGAGCGGCTGAATATTGCAAGACAGGGCAGACTAGCAACATAGAGCGGTTGAATATTGCAAGACGAGGCAAACATGATAAATAGAACGGTTGAATATTGCAAGACGAGGCAAACATGATAAATAGAGCCCGTGAATTTATCAAGACAGGTCCAACATGATAAATAGAGCGGCTGAATATTGCAAGATGAGGCAAACATGATAAATAGAACAGTTGAATATTGCAAGACAAGGCAAACATGATAAATAGAGCGGCTGAATTTATCAAGACAGGCCAAACATGATAAATAGCCTACCTTCCAACACCCAAATATTCTTCATTCTTCTTACTCTATATACGCCATTAGTATGAATTTATTAGAAAAGTAACAAAATTCAATCTTTTTAAGTATTTACTTATCCTTTTGTGCTAAAATTTTAAAGTACAGATATAAAGGGGAGGGTGATTAACTTTGAAGGTATTTGCAAAATTAGGGTGGTTTATTAAAAAAGAACGAAAAAACTATATTATCGGTATATTAATATTATTAATAGTAGCTTTAATTGATTTATTGCCCCCACAAATTATTGGGCGTGTTATTGATGGTATCACTTTTAATTCTTTAACGGGAAAGACACTTTTGATTTATGTCATTATTCTGTTTTTTGCGGCAGTTCTTACATATGCATTTCGCTATTTTTGGCGCATTATGATATTTGGAGCGAGTATGAGGTTGGGCAAGATATTAAGGTCTCGACTTTACCATAAATATACTTCGATGAGTCCTTCATTTTTCCAAGAGCGTCGTACTGGAGATTTGATGGCTCATGCTACAAATGATATAAGGGCAGTTCAGAATACTGCTGGTGGCGGTGTGTTAACAATTGCGGATTCATTGATGTCTGGCGGTGCTGTATTGATTACGATGGCAATTACAGTTGATTGGCGTTTAACTTTGATTGTAATGATACCTTTACCAATTATGATTATATTAACGAGCTATTATGGTAAGTTATTGAACCGCGGATTTAAAAAAGCACAAGCTGCATTTAGTCAATTGAATGATAAGACACAAGAAAGTATTGCTGGTATAAAAGTTACAAAGACATTTGGATATGAAAAGAATGATCAAGCTGATTTTAAAAGCTTAAGTGATGATGTTGTAAATAAAAATTTAAAAGTCTCTAAAATTGATGCATTATTCGATCCAACTATTATGGCTGTTATTGGTGTCAGTTACTTTTTAGCTATTTTCTTTGGTGCAAGAATGGTCATTAATGATGATATAACGATTGGGCAACTCGTTACATTTACAACGTATTTGGGAATGATGGTTTGGCCACTTTTAGCATTGGGTTTATTTTTTAATATTGTTCAAAGAGGTCATGCGTCATATGAGCGTATTAATGAAATAATTAATGTAAAAAATGAAGTTAATACTGAAGTTGAAACTCATAATATCCCTGAAGGTGACATTCAGTTTAATCTTAAAAACTTCAGCTTTCCAAATGATGAAAGTATAGCTTTGAGCAACGTTCAATTTACAATATCTAAAGGTTCTACTATTGGTATTGTCGGCAGAACGGGCTCAGGAAAAAGCGCGCTTATCAGATTATTATTACGTGAATTTGATACAGAACGAGCGAATGAAATTAAATATGGCGACCAACCATTACGACATTTTGATATTAGCAGCTTAAGAGCTCAATTTGGATATGTACCACAAGATCATTTCTTATTCTCAACATCAATTCGTAATAACATTGCATTTAGTGACCCTTCATTAGAAAATAAAATCATCTATAATGCGAGCAAAACAAGCTATATTCATGAAGATATTTTAAGTTTTCCTGAAGGCTACGATACGGTTGTTGGAGAAAGAGGGGTCTCTTTATCAGGCGGTCAAAAACAAAGGATTTCTATTGCACGTGCATTAATTATGAATCCTCCGGTATTGATTTTAGACGATTCATTATCAGCAGTAGATGCCGAGACTGAAGAACATATTTTAGAAAATATGCAGCGTGTAAGACAAGGCAAGACAAATATTATTACAGCTCATCGAATGAGTGCTGTTAGTCATGCGGATATGATTGTTGTTATGGATGAAGGCACAATCATTGAAAGAGGGACACATCAAGAGTTGATGAGTATTAAAGGCTGGTATTATGAAACATACCAAGCTCAAGCTTTACATGAAGAAATCGCGAGTAGTCTGGATGAGTTAGCGAAAGGGGATGACAGCAATGGCACAAAATCATAATTTAACTGCTAAAGATCAATTTGTAGTACTTAAAAGATTGATTAAATATACATTCCCCTTTAAAGGTATTATAGCGCTAGCTTTTTTAATGTTGACGATTTCAACAGTAGCAAGCATTGCTACACCTTATTTAGTGAAAATATTTATCGATGACTATTTAACACCTCAAGTATTTCCTGAAAATGATATAGCTTTATTAATAACAGTATTCTTTATTACACAAATAGTTGGTGCTGTTGCAACTTATTGGAATGTTTATCTTTTTCAATATTTAGCATTTAAAGTGATACAGCAATTGAGAATAGATGCATTTGATAAAATCGGTCAACTAGGTATGCGTTATTATGACAAAGAACCTGGAGGCAGCATCGTATCTAGATTAACTAACGATACTGAAGCCATCGTCGAAATGTTCATCGGTGTATTCGCATCATTTTTAATGGCAATCTTTATGGTCATTTCAAGTTATGTCATGATGTTTATTTTAGATTTTAAACTTGCATTAATGGCACTTGTATTTGTGCCGATTATTATCTTGATATTAGCACTTTACAGAAAATATTCAGCTATATATTTTTCACAAGCAAGACAACTTTTATCTGATTTAAATGCAAAGCTTGCAGAATCTATCGAGGGTATGCGCATTATTCAAGTGTTTAATCAAGAGAAGAGATTGCAAAGTGAATTTAATGATATTAATGATGAACACTATGATTTTAATATGAAGACAGTTAAAATTGATGGGCTTTTGTTAAGACCAGCAATTAGTATGATTTCAGTCTTTGCTGTCATTATGATACTAAGTTATTTCGGTATATTGAGTTTTTCTGGTGCAGTAACAGCTGGTGTTGTATTTGCTTTTGTACAATACATGGAAAGTTTCTTTGAACCAATTAATCAAGTCAGTCAAAATTTAAACGTATTCCAACAAGCACTTGTATCAGCGAGCCGAGTATTTAAACTTATCGACAATGATATGGTCGAACCGAAACAATTAGAAAATAAAAACTATCATATAAGTGAAGGGAAAGTTGAATTTAAAAATATTACATTTAGTTATGATGGTAAAAATGATGTATTAAAAAATATATCATTTACTGCAAATCCAGGAGAAACAGTTGCACTCGTTGGTCATACTGGCTCTGGAAAAAGTTCAATCATAAATTTATTTATGAGATTCTATGAATATAATCAAGGCGAGATTTTAATTGATAATCAATCGATTAAAGAGATACCTAAAAATGACTTGAAACATAATATCGGGCTAGTACTACAAGATGCTTTTATATTTTATGGAACAATCACTTCAAATATAAAACTGTATCACCCTACAATGACTTTTGAGAAAGTAAGAGAAGCGGCTGAGTTTGTAAATGCAGATCAATTCATTAATAAATTACCTGGGAAATATGACCATCAAGTAATTGAAAAGGGAAGTGCATTTTCAAGTGGAGAAAGACAATTGTTAGCATTTGCGAGAACAATTGCAAGTGACCCTAAAATATTAATTCTTGATGAAGCGACAGCTAATATAGATTCTGAAACAGAAGCTCAAATTCAATTATCATTAGAAAAAATGCGTAAAGGTAGAACGACATTGGCAATTGCACATAGGCTCTCTACAATACAAGATGCCGATCAAATACTCGTTCTTAATAAAGGTGAAATAGTAGAACGTGGTACACACGATGAATTAATTAAAGAAAATGGAATCTATCATAAAATGTATTTATTACAGAACGGATAAAGTGTAATGGATAGATTTTAGAAAAATGTCCTTAATAAATTTAAGCCTGCGCAGATGAAAGTGTCTGTTCAGGCTATTTTAATGTAAATCTGTATAATGAATAGTAATAGATTGTTAGAGGGGGATTTTACATGGGTGTTTTTGATGTAGATTATAATAAAATAACAGAACGAACACAATTTCCATATGAAATCGAAGTGATTCATCATACTTGGATAACAATGTCTGATGGGACTAGGTTATCAGCTAAAATATGGAAACCTAAGACGAATGACAAGACTAAGGGAGCTGTTTTGGAATATTTACCGTATAGAAAAGATGAATTCACAGCTTTAAGAGATGAAATTAGACATAAATATTTTGCTGGCTTTGGTTATACAGCAATTCGAGTAGATATAAGAGGTACGGGTGACTCTGAAGGTATTATTGAAGATGAATATCCATTGCAAGAACAAGATGATGCCATAGATATTATAAATTGGATTACATCACAACAATGGTCAAATGGTTCTGTAGCAATGATTGGTAAATCGTGGGGTGGATTTAATGGTTTGCAAGTAGCTGCTAGACAACCAGAAGCATTAAAGACGATTATATCTTTATGCTCGACTGATGATCGTTATGCTGATGATGTGCACTATAAAGGTGGTACTTTGATGGCATCAGATATGCTCTGGTGGGCTTCAACAATGTTTGCTTATAATGCGAGACCTGCTTTTCCTAAATATTTTGGGGATAAATGGTATGAAAATTGGTTAGAACGTCTGGAACAGACACCGCCGTTTGTTGAAGAATGGGTAAGTCATCAAACAAGAGATGATTATTGGAAACATGGTTCAATTAACGAAGATTATTCTGATATTAAGATTCCAGTATTAACGATGAGTGGTTGGGCAGATGGTTATACAAATGCTGTATTTCGCTTAATGGAAAATTTAAATGTACCGAAAAAAGGTATAATTGGACCGTGGGCACACGAATTTCCAGATGTTGCAATTCCTGGTCCTCAATTTGGTTATTTACAAGAAGTCGTTGCATGGTTAGATAAATGGATGCAACTAGATTCAACTAAAGATCATCAAGATGAATTTTTAGTATATTTGCAAGACAGCGTAGAACCTAAAACATCATATGATTATAGAGAAGGTAAATGGTTTGATTTGTTGAAAGAAAAAACGACTAAGAAAGATCTATTAAGTAGTATGACTAGAGTAATTTCATTAAAAAATAATCAGCAACATGGATTATATTCAGGCGTATTTTGTCCTTTTGGGCAAGAAGGAGATTTACCGGATGATCAAACTATTGATAATGCTTTAGCTAGTTCATTTATGTTGGATACATTTGGTGAAACTTTGAATATAATAGGACAACCAGTAGCAAAGTTACATCTGAAATCTGATATTAAATTTGGTAATATCCATGTTCGTATTACAGACGTACATCCAGACGGTCACAAGACACTCGTTACAATGGGTCAACTTAATTTAAATCATTATAAGAGTCATGAAACACCTGAAAACTTACCGGTGAATGAGTTTATAAATGTTGAAGTGCCGTTAGATGTTATTGGTTATCAAATACCAGCAGGACATACAATAGAAATATCTATCGCACCTGCATATTGGCCACAAATTTGGCCAAGTAGAGAAGTAGCAAACATCGTAGTAGACTTAGAATATTCGCATTTGGAATTGCCATTAGTGGACAATTTTGAAGAAGTTCAATTAAACTATCAATTATCAGAAACAGCACAACCATTAGAAAAAATTATCCATAGAGAAGGTTCAAGAACGAGAGATATAACGAAGCGATTAACAACAAATGAATGGGTATTAAGAGATTATTCAGATGAAGGTTTAAGAACATTGAAAGAAAGTAATATCACATATGGCACCGAGAATCTGAATTTATATACAATTACAGAAGGCGATCCCCTCACAGCAAAAGTACAATGCGATTGGAAAGTAATCGTTAAAGATGATGATATTGATACCGAAGTAGAAACATATAGTACAATGACTTGTGATGTAGACTATTATTATTTATACAACAAGCTAGTAGCATATAATGATGGCGTACAATGCTTCACAAAGACTTGGCATAAGAAAATAAAAAGAAATTATAGTTAGTGGATTTATGAAGTATCAGGAATATATGCTAGGTAAAAAAGGTTGAATCCGGATGAATTGCACGAAGACTCCAAAGATATCGTGCGATTCGGTTGAAATCGGGTTAAATCGCACGAAGACTTCAGAGATATCGTGAGATTCGGTTGAAATCGGGTTAAAACGCACGAAGACTCCAGAGATATCGTGCGATTCGGTTGAAATCGGGTTAAATCGCACGAAGACTCCAGAGATATCGTGCGATTCGGTTGAAATCGGGTTAAAACGCACGAAGACTTCAGAGATATCGTGCGATTCAGCTCAAATCGGGTTAAATCGCACGAAGACTCCAAAGATATCGTGCGATTTAGATCCAAATCCAAATCCAAACTCAGATCCACAATCCACTCCATCTTTAATCATCCTTAATATAGCAAAACCCGTGAGAGCCAGTAGTTATCGTGGCTCTCACGGGTTTCTTTTTAATCTATATATCGATATGACATAAGTTCTTGTAACATATTGATTTCTTCTTGTAACTTAGCTCCGATATTTGTATCGCGAACTTTTTTTCTTTCGAGTTCTTCATCTACAACACGTCGTACGGATAGTTCGTCAGCACCGTTTAGTAGTACGTTTTCTTTTGTACCAAAGTGTTTGTGAGCTACAAGTTGCATTCCGAATGAGTTATAAAGTAATGTATAGCCAGCGATACCTGTTGTAGATTGGTATGCTTTTGAAAATCCACCATCAATGACAATCATTTTACCGTTTGCTTTAATTGGATTTTCTCCATCTATTTCTTTTACAGGTGTATGTCCGTTTATAATACGGCCTTGTTCTGGGTCCAAGTTGAATTCTTCCAACATTTTACGGCACATTTCACTGTCTTCTCTTAAATAGTAGTATGGATTTTTTTCTTCTTTATGTGAAGCTTTATCTTTTATGAAATATCTTTCGAATGTAGTCATGGCACGTTTCCCAAATAGAGAAGAATATTTACCTGTCCATAAATACCAGATTAAATCTGTAGATAAATCATCTGTTTCGTTTTTATGGCTAAATGACTCTCTAATATGATATTCGAACTGATCAAGTAATTCTCGTCCATTATACATCTTGCCGTCAATTTCCATTTCTTCCATGTTGCCGTGTTCATCTACCGGTATACAACCATGGATCAATAAATTACCGTTATATTTTAAATATAAATCTCCTTTTTTCATTAAGAAATTCATATGACGTTTGAGTTTCTCTGATTCTTGAACGGAGAGTAGTAATTTATTAATGACTTCTTCTTCTTCTTCAATTAATTCTGCTGGGTTTGCACGATTAATTGTTTCAAAGCATGTATTTTCAAGTGGGTAAGTATGACCATATACTGTAATCTCTTGTTTGTCGTAATCTACTTTTTCTAGGACTAATCTTTCTTCCATATCAAAAGAAGGTCTGCGTTTAATAATTGGACTTTCTAATTTAAATTGAATAATAGCGATTGCTTGATGAATTTTAGTGATTTGTAATTTTTCATCTTCAGATAGTTTTTTTTCTGCATGTTGTTTTGGATAAAAAGCAGGATTATCTCCATAATATTTTTCTGCTAAATTGACTAATGGACGCAAGTTTATACCATAGGCATCTTCAATTATATCTAGATTATCGTAACGTGCGCATATTCTTAATATATTTGCTAAACATACTTTAGAGCCTGCATAAGCACCAATCCAAAGTACATCATGGTTACCCCATTGAATATCAACTGAATGATAGTTAATCAGTGTTTCCATAATTTTATCAGGTTCTGGGCCACGGTCATAAATATCACCAACTACATGTAAGTGGTCTACAACAAGTTGTTGTATGGTATATGCTAAACCGGTAATGAGTTTATCTGACTGTCCAAGAGAGTTGATTTTTTGAACGATTGTTTCATAATAAGTAGTCTTGTTATTATAGACATTACTTTTATATAAAAGTTCTTCGATTATGTATACAAATTGTTTTGGTAAAGCTTTACGTAATTTAGAACGCGTATACTTACTTGAAGCATATGAAATAAGGTGAATCATTTGTTGGATTGTTTCAACGTACCAGTCATTTAAATCAGCTTTTGTTTCAAATTGATTTTTTATAAGCTTTAGTTTTTCTTCTGGGTAATAAACTAAAGCAGCAAGTTCACTAATTTGTTCTTCAGAATGTGTATCTTTAAAAATATCATGAATTTTAGCTCTAACATTACCCGAACCATTTCTTAAAACGTGTTGAAAAGCATGATATTCACCATGCAAATCACTGACGAAATGTTCAGTTCCTTTAGGCAAGTCTAATATAGATTGTAAGTTAATAATTTCAGTCGCTACTTTTTCTTCTTCGTCAAACTTTTCTGCTAATAAATTTAAGTACTTTTCTTTTAAATTCTGGTTGTCATATTGAGTCATGAAAAAATCACTCCGTTCATCATATTTAAATTTTATTATTTAAATTAAGCATACCATTTGAGATATAGTATATCACATTAAGCGTTTTCTTTAATGGTTTAAAACAAGGTTAATGAGGTTATAAAAGTAAAAAGGAGCGGATGACTGATGAGCTGTAAAATAGAAAGAATTTATGAAAGTGAAGAAGAAAATACAATTAGAGTATTAGTAGATAGAGTATGGCCAAGAGGTATATCTAAAGATAAAGCTAACCTTGATCATTGGCTGAAAGAAATTGCACCTTCTGACACTTTAAGAAAATGGTTTAATCATGATCCAGATAAATTTTCTTCCTTTAAAGAAAAATATATAAAAGAACTAAAATCTGGCGAGCAACAAGAAGCTTTAGAAGAACTAAAAGAAATATACAAAAAAAGCGATAAAAAGGTTGTCTTATTATACAGTGCGAAAGATGAAAAAAATAATCAAGCAGTAGTTCTAAAAGAAATAATTGACCATCAGAAAAAAGATTAATATAAACGTATTTTAAAACTGGCAATCTACTGCCAATATAATGATAAGAGGCTGTGACAATTAATTTGTCAAGCCTCTTAATTCTGTCCTTTTATTGCTATTTTATGCTTCTATTCAACTGTTGATACATTGTCTTTGCATCTTCTTTTGTGCTTATTCCATGAACGTTCATGCGACCGTCTTTAAATAAAGTCATGTTTATATCTGCATACTTTATAAATTTTACATAATCATTTTCTTTAATAATATGACCTGGGAAATAGTGTGCGAATTCAAATGCTTGTTGTTTAAATCTGAATAAGAATGTATCTCCACAAAGTGATTCTATTGATGGATGATAAGAATTATTCAAAGAATGGTATGTTTTTTGTTCACATACAATACAATTGTTGTTTTTTAAAACATCTATATTCCTAGTGCGTGTAGATATTTCAAAAGTATCAATCGTAATCAGTTTTTTAGAAAATCCATTTCCAGAAACGAAGCGTAATAATTCGGATACTTCATAACTTGCTACTTGTTGAACGACAGGTGGTAATACACCATTAATTGCACAGCTTTCACCAGTATGTGGAACGGTATTCAGGATGCACTGCAAACAAGGCCCAGTAAAATCTATAGCATATACAGTTCCTTTGCTTCCAACTGCTGCTCCGTATATCCATGGAATCTGTAATTTATGGCTCACTTCATTGATTAAAAAACGCATATCAAATTGATCCATTCCATCAATTATGATGTCAGGTTGTATTTTGCTAATGATGTTTTCAATGTTATTTGATGTCATTTCTTGATGAATCGCATTTAGTTCAACATTATGATTAATTTGCTTTATTTTCTCTTTTACAGCGTATACTTTTGGTAACATTGCTTGTGCATCATGTTCATCATAAAGTGCTTGGCGATGTATGTTTGACAGTTCTACAATATCCATGTCGATGATTGATAATTTATGTGCACCCATTCGAGCTAATAATTCAGCGACATGGCTACCAAGAGCACCAGCACCCATGATTAAAATATTTGTATTTTGTAATTGTTTTTGGCTTTGTTCTCCAAAGTGCTGATACTTTATTTGTCTTTCATAACGGTTCATTATAAGAAACCTAAACCTTCAGTAGGGCTAGATGCTTGTGCAGTATATTTAACAGGTATTCTACCGGCAGTATAACTTAATTGTCCTGCCTCAATACCTAACTTCATTGCGCTAGCCATAGTTACAGGGTCTCTAGCACCAGAAATAGCAGTGTTTAATAAAATAGCATCTGCACCTAATTCCATTGCATAACAAGCATCTTTCGGAGACCCAATACCAGCATCGACGATAACAGGAATACTTGATTGTTCTATAATATATCTTAAGTTAAGAGGGTTATTGATTCCTCTACCTGTACCTATTGGTGAAGCGAGTGGCATAATAGCGTGAACACCTAATGCTTCTAATCTTTTTGCTAGCACGACATCACATGAAATATATGGACATACGATATAGCCTTTTTCTAATAAAATTTCACAAGCTTTGTAAGTTTCTATTGGGTCAGGCAATAACGTTTTATCATCACCAATTACTTCCACTTTAATGAGATTACATAATCCAGCATGATTCGCAATTTCAGCAATGCGCACAGCTTCTTCGGCAGTATGAGCACCAGCTGTATTAGGGAATGTAATGAATTTTTCTAAGTCTACGTTAGCTAAAGGATTGGGTAAAGATTTATCATATAAATTCATTCGTCTAACAGCAAAGGTTAGAACTTCCGTGCCAGATGCTAGTATGGCTTCAGATTGTGTTTGTTCGTCTTTAAACTTTCCTGTACCTAATAATAATCTTGAGTTAATTTCATATGGTCCTATTTTTAACATTTTATCCGCCTCCGACAAATTCTAATAGTTCTAATCGATCTGACTCTCTAACGAGAATATTGCTAAATTGATCATTCTTTACAAGTGTGTCATTCCATTCAACTATAATTCTTTCTTGATCTAACTCTAGCGATTGGAGTAAATCAGACAAAGTTAATACTTCGTCGAAATTAAATTCATCTCCATTGATCATACATTTCATAACTGAACACTCCTTTTAACTTTAAAATCATCTAATAATGATGGTGCTTGATCGTTAACTATCCATTCAGAAAGTAACTTTCCAATGATAGGTGAAAGTAAAATACCATTTCTATAATGTCCAGTTACTAAGAAAAGACCATGATCTATTTCATCCATAATTGGCCATTCATTATGAGTGTATGGCCGAATACCAGACCATTTATGGATGATATTGCTTTCCTTTAATATTGGTATATATGATGTTGCTTGGTTAATTAACCACTTTTCTCCTTCAGCTGAAGTACCAACGGAATAGTCATCAAAATAACTTGTAGCTCCAACTAGGAATGTATTGTCTCGTTTAGGTACAATATAGCATCCATTCGTTATAAACAAAGTTTGTTTCAAACTAAGCTGTTCATTCTTTAACAACAATACTTCACCTTTAACCCCAGTTAATTTCGGCTCAATTTGATAGTCTTCTAATAGTTTATTACTCCATGCACCTCCTGCTACGACAACCTTTTTTGAGAACAAAATAGTATCTGAAGTATGAACTTTATAACAATCTTTTAAACGTTTGATTGCTTTAACTTCAGTGCTATATAATCGTTCAATCCCTTTATTGGTAATTGATTTTAATAATGCTTTTGTATATTTTGAAGCATTAATCTGACCGTCATCAGGGATGTATATAGCAGGATGCTTAAATTCAATTGTATGTTTAGAAAGATTGTCTAAATCCTTTTTGTTTAATGGTGTTACAGATCTATCTCGCTCATTTAAAAAATGATATTGTTCTGTTAAACATTCGACGTCTTCTTCTGAAGCGGCCATTTTGATTAATCCGTGTTCTTGATAATCTATATTAATGTTTGTTTCTTTATATAATTCATGGTTTAAAGCTTTAAAATAATCTCTTGAACGTAAAGCGAGTTGGTAAAGTGCTGTATCTTGAACAAATTCATTTTGAGCACCTAACATGCCACCTGCTTTATATGATGCATGTAAACCAGGGATATCACGATCAATTACTGCAATAGATAAATGTGCTTTGTCCATTAACTCACGTGCAATAGACATGCCGATTACACCGGAACCGACAATTATAACGTCATACATATGCATGCCACACCTTCCTTAAATGTTCTATTTCTTGAATGCTACAATCTCTGAAAAAGGAAATTGCACAAATTCCTTGAAAACCTGCTGGAAGTACTTTAAGTGAATCTTGATTGATACCACCAATAGCATAAATAGGGATATCAATCGAAGTTGCAATCTTGATTTCATCAACAGATTTAGGAATGAGACCTTCTTTTGAAGATGATTCAAAGACATGTCCGAAAAATACGAAATCTAAATGATGATGTTTAGCACGTTCAACACTATGAACAGAATGCGTCGACATACTAACTGAAATATGTGGATGAGACGCTTTATATAGAAAAGCTTGTTCGTCATTTTCTCGAAAATGAATAAAGTGTAAGTCATATAATTCAAGAACAGAAATATCTGTATGAACCATTAATTTGTCTCTAGGAAAACCATGAGTTAACAAATAATCGATCGCGTTACATAATAAATCGCGACTCATAGGAACTCTAAGCAATAATAAGTCAATATCATTTGAAATCTCTATATAATGATTTAAGTCATCATTAACTAAATGCTTGTACGGTGAAATGGCTATAAACAATTGAATCACTCCAAATAAAAAAGCGCTATTTTTCCATATATAGAAAAATAGCGCAAAAATTAGCTTCTTTAGATACGCCACTTTCCTACGCCAGTATGAACTGGATCAGGTTCTGGGAATCCTAAAGTCGCTACTTTAGTCTCAGCCTCTAATAAGGCACTTCCAGTGGTCTGTTATTTAATTATTAATTTCATTGTACATATAATAGTCTGAATGTTCAAATAGAAAATTAAAATAACACGAGTTTAATAAAAATAATAAAGGGAATTAAAACAAATAATAACTAGTTTCTCTTTATACGTATGAATAAAAATGCTACATGATTTTATATCATAAAAGGTGGGATGAGAGATGGGTACACTTTTATTTATCATTGCATTACTTATAATCGTAATTTTATATCTCATAGTTAGAATGAAATATATATCAGACTTTAACAAAAGAAGAACAGTACGTAAAAGAGAACAAAGATTAAAAGAACTTATTAACTCAGCATTCAAAATCGATAGGTTACAATTAATCGAAGAACGGAAAGCAGATATTAAATTAAAATATAATAAAAGAGCGATAGCCGTTAAACGAGAACAAATCAAAAAGGTAGATTCAAGTGACGAAGAAAGAATTGAGATTAAATATGAATTGCCAGATGGTATAACTAAAGAAGAAATCTTTGATTTTATAATAGAAAATAGTAACTTCTATATTACTGAAGAACGCTATAATAATTTAAAAACTCAAACAGAGTAATTGAATGGAGGCTATTATGATGAATCCTGTAGTCAAAGTATATACAAATGAAAAAGATTTAGAAACAGACGTCAATACATTAAAAGACCAAGGCATTAGCCAAAAAGACATTTATATACTCTCATCAGACGAAGCACACACAGCAGAAATCGTAGAGCAAACAGAATTAGAAAATATCAATTACAATAGAAAAGATATTGGTGGATATTCTTATAAAGAAGATGAATTTCTAAGGAAGTTAGAAATACTTAATATAACTGAAATAGAAGCAGAAAAATATATAAAAGAAATAAAACAAGGAAAAGTATTACTGATCGTAACAGATCAAAGAATAAAAGGCGTATTAAAATAACGTCGTTATAAACATACTAAACCCCAGCAGACACAAAAGTCATGCTGGGTTTTTAGTATCTATAGCATTCAAAATTAAGAAGCTAAAGCATCAATTACATAAAATATACCGAACAATATAAACATAAAAGCAATCATGAATGAAATAAATACCGCAGCAAGAAGCGGGTTGAATAATAAAACAATACCTGCAAAAATACCAACAATATTTAAAATAATAGATAAAGTATGAAAACCTTTGTTAGATTTCTCGATAGGCGTAACAGTAAAAATAGCGACAATATTATTAATAATAAACCAAATCGCAAAAATATAAATTAAGAAAACAGAACTCTCAGCAGAATTGAACATAACAACAAGACCGAAAATAATATTAATCACACCAAGAACAATCGTCCAACCATTCGGTATCCCCATCATTTTCTTACCCGCACGTCTAAAACTAATCTCTAGCACACCACTAATAACAGAGAATAAACCAATCAACCACGTAATAGTATAAAAATTCTCAAGCGGAAAACTGAAAATAACAATACCAATAATTAAAAACAAAGCACCCATCACAAAACTCGGCCACTTAAATCTATTCGTTTGTTGAGCCATAATATAACCTCCTAAAAATATGTAATGAGTATAGTATAAAACGATAAGGGAGTAAGGGGAAGTTTTCTGAGTAAGGTTTTGTACAAATTTATTGTACAATGTTGAAGATAAGATTTTTTGTAACTATTTGATTCATCTAGAAAGGCAAGAATTTAAATCACAAGAGAACCATAAAGTATCCAATAGTAAGATTAAAGAAGCAGTTTACAAAATATTGTTTGAAAAATAATATAAGTTTAGATAGATTTAACGATAAAAGAAAATATTATAGTTAATTTGGAATTGTATATTTCTTTATAATATGTAAGTATAAAGTTAAATGATTGTGATTATCATCATTATATTTATGTGTATTAATAGTGAAATCTATATGATGAATTAAGAACATATGTTTGTGTTTGGTTTGTAATTATAATATAATATTTAATGATATAATTACATGTAAAAAATTAAATAGGTATAAGCATGAGGTGATATGTAAATGAATAAAAATGTAATAGATTTATTTTGTGGTTGTGGTGGATTGAGCGAAGGTTTTAAATTGGCTGGTTATAATATTATAGGTGGAATAGATGTGAACCAGGATGCAATAAATACATTTAACCATAATTTTCCTGAAGCAAGAGGAGTTTGTTTAGATTTAATTAATTTAACAAATGAGGATATTCTAAACGACTTTCAGGATTATCTTAAAGCAGATGTAATAATAGGTGGACCTCCATGTCAGGGCTTCTCTTCCGCAAATAGATGGCAAAAAGAATTAGATGATGATAGAAATAAACTTTTTTTTGAATTTGTTAAATTTGTTGACATAATAAGACCTAAAGTAGTATTGATTGAAAATGTTAGAGGAATTATAACATCAAATAATGGTGCTGCTAAAAAAAGAATTTATGAAATTTTTGAAGAACGAGGTTACAAAGTTACTCATAAAATTATGAATTCATCTGAATATGGTGTTCCTCAAAAGAGAGTTAGGAATTTTTTTGTTATGAGTCAAGAAAATTTTGATTTTGATAAAATACAAAAAACTATAGGTACAACTGTATATGATTCTATTGGTGAATTGTATGAATTAGAAAGCGAGGAACTAGGAAAATCAGAATATTTATTAGAAATGGAAGCTAAAACAAGCTACCAAAAATATCTAAGAAACTCAGAAAACAAAATATTAAACCATGAGATAAAATATCCTGCAGAAATAGTCCAAGAAAGAATCAAAAAAGTACCACAGGGTGGGAATTGGAGAGATATACCTGTTGAGATGTTTGCAAATGCTCGTAATAACAGACATTCTTCGGCATATAAACGATTAGATGAAAATGACTTTTCCGTAACAATTGATACTGGAAATTCTCATAGCAATTATTTTCATCCAATTTACAATAGAATACCAACTGTAAGAGAAGCGGCAAGATTACAATCATTTTCAGATGATTTTATATTTTTAGGTGGTAGAACGTCTCAATATAGACAAGTAGGAAACGCGGTACCACCATTATTATCTAAAGCAATTGCTAATGAATTGAAAGAGGTTTTAAAAATTGAATGAATATAAAATAATGGATTTGTTTTGCGGAGCAGGAGGACTAAGTAAGGGTTTTGAAGAGGCTGGATTTAAAATAGAATTAGCTATAGATATGTGGGAAGATGCAATAAAAACATATAATTATAATCATAAAAACAATGTTGCAAAATGCATGAATATACATGAACTAACTAATGAATACTTAGATGAAGTATCAAATGAAATAACAGGAATTATAGGCGGTCCCCCTTGTCAAGGATACAGTACTGTGGGGACAAGAGACGTGGATGATCCGAGAAACCACTTATATAAGGAGTATTATAGAGTTGTTAAAAAAGTTAGACCTAAGTTTTTTGTAATAGAAAATGTTAAAGGATTATTAACTCTAAACAAAGGATCTTTTAAAGATGATATAATAAAACATTTTACTGAATTAGGATATAATGTTGAGTATAAATTATTGAATGCTTCAGATTATGGCGTTCCTCAAAATAGAAACAGAGTGTTTTTTGTTGGTATAAAAGAAGAAGCTTTCAAATTTCCTCTTCCTTTGTCACATAAGATTACAACGGAAGAAGCACTATCCGATCTTCCTTCACTAGATATAATTGATTTGTTTTCAGGATTATATAGATTTGAACCTCAAAACGAATACCAAAATTATATGCGAGTTAAATCTAAAACAGTGAACAATCATGAACCTACTAAACATGCAGAAAAAACTATTGAAATTATATCGATGATACCGGATGGTGGAAAAATTACGGATTTATCAAAAGAATATTGGGAAATAAGAAAGTATAATAAAGCTTTTCAAAGAATGAATAGCAAGTTGCCATCTAATACTATAGATACTGGTCATAGAAACTATTTTCATTATAAAGAAAACAGAGTACCATCAGTTAGAGAAAGTGCTAGATTACAATCTTTCACTGATGATTTTATATTTTTGGGTTCTAAAACAAGTCAATATAAACAAGTGGGTAATGCAGTACCACCTTTATTAGCTTATTATGTAGCAAATGAAATTAAAAAGTTTTTAAAATAAAATCGGGTAATTAATCCGATTTTATTTTATATCTATTTATGAAAATAAAGGGGATAAAAATATGGTTAAAGTTCAATTAAATGGAGTAAGTAATCCTGGTTGGTATTTTACTGTTGTTAGGTTACAACAATTAAATCAATTATATGAATGGATAATCAATAATTTTGAAGAGGAGTTTACATATAAAGAAATTCAAAATCGAATAGAATCTGATAATAAAATATTAGATGGTAGTAAAATAAGAATGTTCTTTCCTTGGTTAAAAAGATATGGATTATTCGAATATACAAATAAATTGATAGTAATAAGTGATTTATTAACACCATTAGGAGAACAATTTTTTGTTTTTAATAAAATATATTTAGAACTATACAAAACTAAAGATGAAAAAATAAAAGGTACTTTAAATAAAATCCTTGAAGATTTTCTATGTCAATTTTTTATTAATTTATTAACAAGTGATAAATCATTGATCTATAAAAAATGTGTTGATTATATAAATAATAATCAAGAACTTAATTTTAACCAATTTCATATTTTAACTAATAGTATAGAAGAAAATAAAAGTGAAGAATGGGTTAATGAAATGATTAAATTAGAAAATAAAGATGATCTCCATGTAGAAATCAAAAAAAATCCTAATAGCTGGAAATATAATATGGAATTATTAAGTAATGCAGGACTTATATATTTTGATAAGAATAAAATATATCCAACAGAAAAGTTTTCAAAAGTTATGGGAGGTTATGAAGATGTCATATAAGATGAAAAATGATATTAAAAAAAATTTCTTAGTGCTTGAAGAATTATTAGGAATTGATAATTATGGAAATGATTCAAATAATGAAAATCATTTATATAATATAGAAACAAACTTAATAGGTGGAAAAAATAAAATTTATTATGGTGCTCCGGGCACAGGTAAATCTTATAAAGTTGATCTTGAATACCCTGGTTATAAGAGAGTTACATTTCACCCAGAATATACATATTACGATTTCATTGGTGGTTTAAGACCTACACAGGAAGAAGAAAGTGGGAATATCAAATATGAATTTGTTCCCGGGCCGTTTACAGATAGTTTAATTAACGCAATTTTTGACGGTAATCATCATCATGGTATTATTATTGAGGAATTAAATAGAGCTAATACGGCTGCTGTATTCGGAGATGTTTTTCAATTGTTAGATAGAGATGAAGATGGAAAGAGTAAGTATTCTATAACTAATAAAGAAATAAGTGACTATATTAAAAAAACTAAAGGTGTATATATCAAAGAAATAATTATACCTTCAAACTTTAGTTTAATAGCTACAATGAATAGTGCTGACCAGGGTGTTAATGTGTTAGATAGTGCATTTAAAAGAAGGTGGCAATTTGAATATACACCTATTAATTTTAATGCTCCTGATTTAGAAAATGTAATAATTGCAGGTTTTAATGTACCATGGATTAAATTTGGTAAAATTTTAAATAACTTTTTGTCAGAAAATGGTATTCATGAAGATAGATTAATAGGTCAAAGGTTTATTACAAAAAAAGAAATCGTAGACAAAGACTTAGTTGCATCAAAATTATTAATTTATTTATGGGATGATGTCTTTAGATATAACAGAAAAGTAATATTTAAAGAGCATAATATTTTTTCAAACCTAATTGAAGATTATAAGAATAATGGTATTGACTGTTTTGTTTCTAAATTAGCTAGTCAATTTAAAGATCAACCAATTAATAATGAAAAGATAAGTGAAAATAAAATAGAATATTCATCGGTAGATGAGGGAATAAACGATGATTAGATTTGAATCATTTATTGAAGGACAGAGATATTTTAAAAAAAATATACCAAATGAATTTATAGATAGTGGTTATTTCAATTTAAATAAAGATAAAACAGTCACATCTAAAGTATGTGGGATTTCTATAACAAATAACCAAACTTATTTGTTTTTACCTAAAGGAGTTAATAAAAATCTTGGAAGTGATCGTAAGTTAAAATTAGCTAGAAAAGTATTTAAATCATTATTAAAATATAAAGATACAATTAGGTTATCACATGAAGAGAATGAATGGTTAGGTAAAGAAAATAGTGAAATAGAATCTATTGATAATATTGGTTGGCTAATAAATGACTATTTTAATCATGGTTTATATAAAGAAGAATATAAAAAAGAAGAAAATAATGGTAATGGAAGAATTGATTGGGCTAGAACAATTAAATTGAAATTACCTATTGTAAATAATTCCGAATTTTTATATTTAGATTTAATAACAAATAAAAATCAAATAAACAATAACTCAATTATTTCTGCTATTCATAATAATATTATCTTTGAATGTTGTAATAATTTTGGTTGGTTATATGATAAAAAAGCTAATATAAATAAGATTGATTTACATTTGACTATTGAAGAACAAATAATAGTGCTTAAACGAAATCTTAGAGAAACTTTCTCAGGTTATCAAGTTGATCTATTGCAAAAAATGATTATTTATTTAGAAGTAGTTAAAAATGGTTCGATAGAATTTAATTTACTTACACCATATTATTATTATATATGGGAAGTAATGATTAAAAATGCGATGAAGCATAACGATAAACTACAGAATTATGTACCTAAACCTTATTGGGACATTAATGGTGAAATTTATAAAACAAAGCAAATACCAGATGTATTAATAGATAAAGGTACAAACTTAATAATTATTGATGCAAAATATTATTCAATAATCACAAATGAAGTTAGGAAATTTCCAGGTTGGGAAAGTGTAGTAAAACAAATGTATTATAATTTGTCATTAAATGGTTCATATGATAATATTCAAAATATATTTTTTATGCCTGAAACAATTTTAAGTGAATATAAGTATATTGGTAAAACTGCAGTACAAGGCAAAGAAGATATCTTTGGTTACGTTTATGCATATTCGATAAATTTGGATATAGTATTAAAATCTTATTTAGACGAGATAAATTTAGAACACATCCTTAACAATATAATTAGCCATCAAAAATCATTGAATTATAAAGAATCAAGTAATAAAAATTCAGAATAAAATAATATTCTTACTGTAAATTTAAATAAAGTTTTTTAGATTGTCGACAAACTCACTTAAAATGAAATAGTTAGCAGTCTTTTTTACTTACACTTTGCATAGGAAAGGTATGAACCTCAATTTTATTCATTTGTTTTATGGTATAGGTAAAAAAGGTGTTTTATTTTGGCAAATTGTAAGGTTTATTCAAAATACTGTCCCTAAATTTATATTACTTGAAAATGTTGATAGGTTATTAAAATCACCTTCTAGCCAAAGAGGAAGAGATTTTTCTGTTATGTTATCTACTCTAAATGAATTAGGTTATGATATAGAGTGGAGAGTAATTAATGCAGCTGATTATGGTAATAGTCAAAGACGAAGAAGAGTATTTATATTCGGATATAAAAGAGACTTATCATATGGATTATTAATGCAAAATAAAAGTTTAGAAGACATTATCTATGCAGAGGGCCTGTTTGCAAAAGCATTTCCAGTAGAGAAAGAGCCGAATAAAAATAGAGTTGCTTCTACTAAAATATCTGAAGATATAGTTGAGGTTTCAAATAATTTTAGCTTTACTTATTATAATTCTGGAATAATGAAGAATGGAGAAGTTCATACTATTGATACAATTCCAGTATATGAAGAATCTATACCTTTAGGGGCAATATTAGAAAAAGAAGTAGATTCAAGTTACTATTTAAATGACGATCATGTCGAGAAGTTTAAATATTTAAGAGGACCTAAAAAGATTAAAAGAACTTCAAAAACAGGTCATGAATATTACTTTTCAGAAGGTGGTATGTCTGAAACTGATTCATTAGATCTACCAGCAAGAACGATGTTAACTAGTGAAGGCTCTGTTAATAGAAGTACTCATTTAATTAATAATGATGATAAATATCGTATTTTAACGCCTATAGAGGCTGAAAGATTAAATGATTTTCCTGATGATTGGACAAGCACTATGACTGATAGAATGAGATATTTTTGTATGGGTAATGCTTTAGTAGTTCCTTTAGTAACAAGAATCGCTAATCAAATAGAAATAATTAATTCTACATCTGAAGACACACATTCTCAGTTGAAATTATTTTAATTTTAAGACACGACATTTTTAATGTTGTGTCTTAATTTTTTTGTATTATGAGTTTATAAAATTTAAGCATAAACACATTTGTCCTCTTATAAAACCTAGATAAATCAAGGACTCTAACGTATCTTTAAAATATTATATAAAAAGTTTATAAAAAATAGTTGACATTAAAATCAGATTATATATAATATAAGTGTAACCTATAATTCACTCTTGAACAGGAGGATGTATGTATAAAGTAATTAAGTTAGAGCTTTGTGACTTAGAGGGATACATCACTGATGGTAAAGGTGGCGTATCGAGAACTGAAGAATATGTGGTTCCTGAAGATTTAAGTGTTAATGATTTATTAGGTGGTATTGAGGAGAGATATGGGGAGTCTCTTAGCGATAATACTGAGTTTTTCAATTCGGTATTTATTCTAGCTACCGTTAAGAAACATGTAGATAACAAATCTTTGCTTGTATTAAAGCAAAGTTCAACTTCTCTCAATGCTAGTGTTTGTAGAATTAACGAAATTTGCCTGTATTTAGACAAGGATTACCATAATACAAGGTATTTAAATAATCATCAAGAATGTGATTAGCTATTAATTTTGTAAATGTATTAGAAAAATAGGATTTTGTAATGTAGTAAAAAGATTATATAGATTTTGTATTTGAATGGTTCCTTCCTAATAGCTTCGATTTAGTAATACTCTCTTTTTTAATTTCTCATATATAGATAAACAGTTAATTTAATAGAGTGCGTACATTTCTTCAAGGATATGGTGGTTTATAGGTTACATAGAGTTTGGTATACTCTAGGGATTTCTGAGAAGAATTATAGGTTGAATTATTTTTAGTATTTCATATGATCAACAACGTTTATTAGAATTTAGTTCTAATTTAATATAGTATTATCCTAATTGAATGTTAGGAAGGTTACTTTTTGATTTTTGTGTGTTTCCTTTCTGGGGAAATTTTAGAGTGAAAAAGGGCTGAGAAGGCTGAGACAATTTTTGTCTCAGCCTGTTTTTATACATATTTTTAGATTTGTATTATGTTTCCTTACATATTTTTAAGTTTTGTATTTATTTTCTTACTTTGTTGAGCGTTGAATATTAAGAATATGAACCATATGACAAGAAAGATAAGTGTGAATATTGTAAGTGCGCCAATTAAGGGTTCTGGTTGTAGTGGTACCCAATGGTTTATTGTTGAGAGGATAAAGAATGCTATTACGCTTCCTCCTAAATGGATGATCAGTTTAATTGGTAATGGTAGGTTATCAAACGCATAAACGATTGGTAAGAATCCACAAATGGCACCAAATAAATAAACACTTATGACATCCAGAAAATCGATTGTAACGTTAAATATAGCGATGAATATGAGCATGATACTACTTCCTATACCAATGCCTTGTAAGGTAGATTTTAATATTTTATTCATAATTTTCCCTCCTTATATTCCTAATGCTTTATTTAAATTTTTAACGTATCTTCTTGATATTGTTACTTTTTTATTATTGATAAGTGTTCCAAACAAGTTTCCTGAAAATGATGGAGATACTTTTGTTATATGTTCTATGTTTACAATGGAGGATTTACTAATTTGCACGAACTTGTGACTTGGTAAAGTTTGCTGTAACGCATTGAGTGACATTCTAGTTGTGATGGTTTCTTCAGTTGTTGTAATGCTAAGTTGTTTATCAAATATTTCTGCAAATATAATATTAGCTTTAATAACGAGTGATACACCTTGAGATGTTTTGATGCCTATTTTGTCGGAAGGTGATTCATATTGTTGTATATAGTTTAATAGGTTGTTACCAATTTCTTGTTCATATGTGCTAATGGTGACGTCGGTTAGCGTTTTAGTTGAGTCAATTTGTAAGTGTACATTGAATTGATCTTTCATAGCCATTGCCTCCTTTGGTTATATAGTATGTGTTTTATTCTATTTTGTCAGTAGTTATAGCATAACCGGTTTGATTGAGGGTGTGAGTGGTTGAGAGGGGTATGTATTGTAAAAAAGCTTCCTTTACTTTCACTAATTGTGACTTATAAAGGAAGCTTTTGTTTATATTTTTAGCATGCTACGGAAACCTCTTGCTCCATAATATGAATCAGCTCCGTTGTGATAGGTGAACACTGTATCGTAGCGTAAATCACAGAATATAGCACCGCCAAGGTTTCTTATTTTGTCTGGAGTTTCTACCCAGCTAGATGATTTTTTATCAAATTCTCCAAGTGTTTGAAGATGTCTGTATTGTTCTTCAGTAAGTAAACTAACTTTCATTTCATTTACCATATCTATAGCACTTGTTTCCGGTTTATGTTTCTTTCTAGATTCTAGTGCTTCTCTGTCATAACATACGCTCCTACGACCTTTAGGACTTTCTTTTGAACAATCTACAAAAAGATATTGATCATCTTCAGACCCAATAACATCAGGTTCTCCTTCAGTTCGTTCCATTTCATTAAGTGACCATAACTGTTCTGGATTAGATTGTAATCGACTTTCTACGTCAGACCACTCTATGTTTTCATGACGTTCTGGGAATTTTTCAAAACGTTTTTTCAATGTTTCAATAAGCTCTGTTTGTTCTTCTTGTGTTAGTTGTTGAGATGTCATATGAATACCCCTTTTTCTTTTATTTTAGCAAAATATAACTTTAATGAAAGTAATATGTAAATCATCATCAAGGAGCAATCATCAAATGTCTAATAGATTAATAAAACAAATAACGGTAAGATTATTGAGCTTATAAGCGCTGTTAGTATCATCCCGATAGAACTAAATGCAGCTGACTCAATATCAGTTTCTAATATTTTAGCAGTTCCTATGGCATGTGATGCATTTCCATATGTCAGTCCTTTTGCTATGGAAGTTTGAAAGTTAGCAAGCTTGATTAAATATGAGCCTAATATGCTTCCGATAAGTCCTGTCCCGATAATAAAGAGTACTGCTAAACTGTCTATTCCAGCAATTTGTTGTGATACTTGAACACCGACTGCAGCTGTAATGGATCTAGGTAATAAAGATGCTATCATTTCTTTTGAATAACCTAGAATATTCAATGTTGTAAATATTAATATGATATTGATAGCTATGCCGACAAGCACGCTAGTTATAATGACTTTGAAATGTTTCACAATCATTCTTCTATATAAGTATAAAGGATAAGCTAAGCATACAACTGTGCAGTTTAAAAAGTTATATATCCATTTACCGCCAGTCATATAGTCTTGATAATCATAATTTAACATAATAAGTACAAATATTATTACAATAGAAGAAACGAGTGCTGGATGGAGAATTGCGATTTTAAATTTCTTTTGAATATACAATGCAAATATGTACGTGATGACTGTTAAAAGAATCATGAATAATGTTTTTAAAATCATGATTTATCACCACTTTCTTCTATACTATTAGATTTTGTCATTTTTTCTGCAACGTATCCGGAACAAAGTGCAACGATACAAGTACTTGCTATAACTAAAATAATTAAGAAGATAAACTGAGAATTAAATTGTTCAACTAAATCCATTGCACCAACAATAGAAGGAATAAAGAAAAAGATCATTGTGCTTAATAGTAAGTTTGCACCATCTTTTATCCACTCTTCTTTAATAATATTGAACTGCAGTAACAAGAATAGTGTAGCAAGACCTATAATACTGCCAGCAATCGGAATGTCTAGAATTTGCTGAATCCAGCTACCAAATATTGTGATTAAATATATGATGCATATTTGAAAGATGACTTTAATAAACTTTGAAATCATAGTAAACAAACCCTTTATTAAAAATTTAAGATGGCTTTAACGTCATCTGAGTATATATTATTTAATTATAGAACTGATTCAGTTAATTTGAAATGTTATTTATATTATGTGGTTTCTCTTTTTCTTTTTAAAATTAAGAGAAGAATATTTAAATGATAGAAGATACGCAATGTTAGATGAAGAATTAAAGGTTATAGATAAGTATTACTTATAAGAACTAGCAAGTTATAAAAGTTTAATTTAACAAAAGGCTTTACAATTTATAACTTATAATGTATAGTAAGTATCAAGTGATATTTCGAGATTAAATTAATTGGTAGTTTTATTCATTGTTAATGAAAGTCCATTTAAGTTTGAAGATTGATTATTGCAAATATATCGTGCAAAAGCACACAGGAGGACTTTTATATGAATAAAGGTACAGTAAAATGGTTTAACGCAGAAAAAGGTTATGGTTTCATCGAAGGAGAAAATGGTAACGACGTATTCGTACATTTCTCATCAATCCAAACTGAAGGTTACAAATCATTAGACGAAGGCGCTTCAGTTACATTTGATATCGAAGAAGGCCAACGTGGACCTCAAGCGGTTAACGTTAACAAAAACTAATATTAAATTATTAGCTTAACACCTCATAACATTGTTATGAGGTGTTTTTTTGTTTTTATAATATAAATTATTTAACTATTCTGAATATAATCGTTAGCATTATAGTCGGTGAAATGGTTAAATTAATATAACAACATATAGGAGGTAATCGTTATGACAACAATTCAACATTTAACTGTAGGAAATAAAGAAGCAAATATAACAGTAGAAGTATTTATAAATTTTGCATGTCCATATTGTTCTCATTATTTTGCAGCAGCAGATGAAGTGTTAAAACCTTATATTAATGATGGAAGTGTTCAATATATTATTAAACACTTTGATAAGACTAAGCAAAGACTGCTAAAAGGTACTGTCGCTAATATTTATCTGGATTATAATGACCCTGAAGAAACATTTGAGATTATACGTCACCTATATGGAACACAAGAAGAATGGACATTGAATTTTGAGACGATAGAAAGAAAAATGGAGCAGGAGCTCGCTTTATCCCCACAAAAAAATGCAGATGATCGATCACTTGCTATACATCAAGAAACCTTTGAAAGAGGCATTACTGGAGTGCCTTCAGTCTTCATAAATGGTGAAAAATTTGAATTTAATCCAACTGAAGACGATAAAGCAACAATAAAAGAAAAATTGGAAAAAGCACTACAAAGTTAAAAATTAAGTGTAGATATTTATTTTGGAAGAGAGGCTGGGACAAATTATTTGTCCCAGCCTCTTAGTCGTAGGTGAGCTATATTCACACAAGTCGAGAGAAGTGTAAGTAAGGCTATCTATATTCACACAAGTCGAGAGAAGTGTAAGTAAGGCTATCTATATTCACACAAGTCGAGAGAAGTGTAAGTAAGGCTATCTATATTCACA
>NZ_JAJNIF010000016.1:0-35686 GCF_022386595.1 Mammaliicoccus sp. G-M28 | reverse complement strand
TGTTCCCATGCCGAACACAGAAGTTAAGCTCTTTAGCGCCGATGGTAGTTGGGCTTACGTTCCGCGAGAGTAGGACGTTGCCGGGCAAATATTTATAAATGGATGCGATGAGCCGCACTCGAGACCTGTTAGGTCTCTTTTTTTTGCAAATTTTTAAGATAGTCTGAAAGTATTACTATTTATACTGAAGAATAAGGCTTTTGCATATCCTTTCTATCTAATGACGACTATGATAATCATTGATATAATGATGAAGAATATAAAATAAGAGGTAATTGTTATGAATATAAATGAACAGCTAAACTCTCTACAGAATAAGGATGCTATCTCTCTCCACGTTCCAGGTCATCATAACAACACGATAGGATATTTAAAAGAGTTGAATATGGCGATGGATATGACTGAAATAACTGGATTAGATGATTTACATCAACCTGAGGAATGTATTCAAGAAAGTATGTCTCAGCTTAACAGATACTCTGATTATAGTGGCCAGTATTTAGTAAATGGTACAACAGTTGGGATATTATCCGTTATTTATGGTGTGCAACATTTACAAGGTGAAATACTTATTCCTAGAAATGCTCACAAATCAATATACAATGCATTAAATTTAACAAAACAAGATGCAAAATGGATGCCAATGACTGTTTCAGAGAAAACAGGGCAGTATAATGGTGTGAATTCATTAGATGATCTTGATTTGTCTAAAGTGAAGTTAGCTGTTTTTACATATCCAAATTATTATGGAGAAACATTTAATATTGAAGAGAGTATAAAAGTTTTAAAAAAACATCATATTCCTGTATTAGTAGATGAAGCTCATGGTGCTCATTTTGGCATAAGTCCATATTTTCCAAAATCCTCAATAGAGTTTGGGGCAGACATTGTTGTACAATCCTATCATAAAACATTACCAGCTTTGACGATGGGTTCTGTTATTTATATAAAAGAAGATTTAAGTTTAAAATCCAAAATTCAAGATTATTTAAAGATGCTGCAGACTTCCAGCCCATCATATTTAGTTATGTCAAGTTTAGAAAAGGCTGAACAGTTTTATAAAAAATATCATGACGAGATATTTAAAATGAATAGAAAAATATTAATAGATACTATGGAGCAAGTAGGATTTACGGTGGGGTGTCTAGAAGACCCTCTTAAATTAATTGTGTCTCATGATAAATTATCCGGATTTGAAGTGCAAAAAATATTCGAAGATTCAAACATCTATATTGAATTATGTCATAATCATTTTATTCTGTTGGTTCTACCATTATGGCATCATTCGGATGAATTTCCTTTTGATCTATTAATAGAACGTATTAATCAATTCAAAATGAATTTTAAAAGTAAAGTAATAAAGAAAACATGCTTTAATTTACCGATACATTCGACTACTTACAAATATATTGATGTCGGTGATACGACAACAGTTGAGTTGTTTCAATCAGTAGGAAAAATTTCTGCTGTTGATGTTGTTCCATATCCACCGGGTGTACCAGTTATTTTAAAGGGAGAATATATTACCAAAGAAATCATAGATTCTCTGTTACAATGGCTTGATAAAGGTGGTAGAGTGGAAGGTATAAAAAACATGAAAATTAGCGTAAAGGATGAACAATAAATGGGTCAGTTTATAACATTTGAAGGGCCAGAAGGTTCTGGGAAAACAACAGTTATACATAAAGTTTTTGACATGCTAGAAGATGATTATGATATATTGCTTACGAGAGAACCAGGTGGTATCAAAATAAGCGAAGCTATTAGAAATCTATTGTTAGACAGTGATGATGAAATGGATGAAAGAACAGAAGCATTATTATTTGCAGCTGCGAGAAGACAACATTTAGTAGAGAAAATTTTACCTCAATTAAATAAAGACGGCATCGTACTTTGTGATCGTTTTGTTGATAGTTCGTTAAGTTATCAAGGTTACGCTCGTGAAATTGGGGTAGAAGAAGTTAAGGCAATTAATGAATTTGCTATTGAGAGCCGTTATCCAGATTTGACTTTATATTTTGATGTACCTGCTGAAATTGGATTAAACAGAATTAAAGATAATCAGCGTGAGGCTAATCGTCTTGATAAAGAAAAAATTGAATTTCATCATAAAGTAACAGATGGTTACAAAAAATTGATTGCTGAGTATCCAGATAGAATTAAAGTTATTGATGCAACTCAACCATTAGAAAAGGTTATAGAAGAAGCGTATTTCATGATAGTAAAATTTCTGAAACAAGTTTAAAATATGATATAATATATAAAGAGGTGTTTAGTTATGAAAATGATAATAGCGATTGTCCAAGATCAAGATAGTCAAAACTTGTCAGAAGCACTTATAGAAAAGGATTTTAGGGCCACTAAACTTGCAACAACAGGTGGGTTTTTAAGAGCCGGAAATACAACATTTTTATGCGGTGTTAAAGATGAACGTGTAGATGAATTATTACGTGTAATCGATGGAACTTGTGGTAATCGTGAACAACTTGTTTCACCTATCACACCAATGGGCGGTAGTGCGGATTCTTATATTCCATACCCAGTAGAAGTTGAAGTAGGTGGCGCGACAGTATTCGTTATGCCAATTGAACAATTCCATCAATTTTAAGAACTGATTAGCTGCCGTTTGTGCAGCTTTTTTATTGCAAGGAGCGTAAAAAATGCAATTAACAAAAGAAATTGATCATTTATTAAGTGCTAAACAGTTATCTCATGCTTATTTATTTGAAGGAGATAACATGTTTGAAATGAAGTCTACAGCTATGTATTTTGCAGAACAGATATTATGTGATGCTGAACAAGCTTGTATTTCAAAAGTTCAAAGTTTTAACCACCCGGATTTCGTATATATACAAACAGATGAAACGACTATAAAGAAACAACAAATAGAAGAATTATTAAGAAAAATGAATCAAAAGCCAATAGAAAGTCAATATAAAGTTTACATTATTGAAGCTTTTGATAAACTAACAGTACAGGGTGAAAATAGTATATTGAAATTTTTGGAAGAACCACCTCCAAATACGATTGCCTTGTTGCTTACAACTAAGAAAGATCAAATATTACCAACAATACATTCAAGATGCCAACTTGTTCATTTTAAACCAGCATTGAAAGAAAATTATATAGAAGAATTAAAACTGTCTGGTATTTCTTCTGCGATTGCACATACACTTAGCTTTATTACTTCAGATAAAGAAGAAGCCATTTCACTAACTGAAGAGCAATCGTTTACACAACTAAGAAAATCAGTAACTAAATTAGCGGAATTAATGGTAAAAGATAAACAAATGGCGTTGATATATTTGATCGAATGCACAAAAATTGCTAATACACGTCCTTTACAGCAATTATTTTTAAATAGTTTAAATACTTATTTTCAAGATATATTACATGCTAAAATACAACTAGATGTAATTAAAGCATATCCAGATTTAGAAGTAGAAATTGCAGAAATAAGTAAATATTTATCATTGAATGATATCTCGAATTATATACAAGTTATTACGGAAGCTAACCGCAAACTAGCTCAAAACGTGAATGCAACGTTAGTGTTAGAACAAATGGTTATAAATGGGAAGAGGTGATAGAATGTATGAAATAATAGGTGTTCAATTTCAAGTAGCTGGGAAAAAAGAATATTTCTCACCTAATGGGGAACGTTTTAAGGAAAATGATTTAGTAGTAGTAGAGTCTAAACGTGGGATTGAACTGGGCCAAGTTAAACTAACTAACCGCCATGTTGGAAAAGACGATGTTGTCTTACCTCTTAAAGAAGTTATTCGACATGCTACTGAAGAAGATGTGCAGAAGTATCAAGATAATCTAAAAGACGCAGAAGATGCATTGTCACTGTGTAAAGAACTTGTTAAAAATCATGAGTTAAACATGAGACTTGTAAACTGTGAATACACATTAGATAAAAGCAAAGTTATTTTCAATTTTACTGCGGATGATAGAATAGATTTTAGAACACTAGTTAAATCATTAGCTTATGAATTAAAGACACGTATTGAATTAAGACAAATCGGTGTCAGAGATGAAGCGAAATTATTAGGTGGAATTGGACCATGTGGTCGTTCTCATTGTTGTTCAACATTTTTAGGTGATTTTGAGCCAGTTTCAATTAAAATGGCTAAAGATCAAAATCTATCTCTAAATCCAACTAAAATATCAGGTGCATGTGGTAGATTAATGTGTTGTTTAAAATATGAAAATGACTATTATGAAGATGTGAGAAATGAATTACCTGATGTTGGTACAACTGTTGTTACGCCTGAGGGTGATGGTAAAGTGGTAGGATTGAATATTTTAGATATAACTATGCAAGTTAAAGTGAAAGGTTTCGAACAACTTTTTGATTATAAACTTGATGAATTACTTGAAGTCCATTCATAAGGGAGGATTATATTGTGAATAGGGACGAGTTGTTTGAAACGATTATGACACTAGAAAATGAACTTAAACAAATTAATGACCACATGGAAAAGTTGAAAAACCAGGCAGTGGAATTAGTTGAAGATAATGTTGCGCTTCAGATGGAAAATGATAGCTTGAAGAGAGTAATTGAATCTAATGAAGTGCCACAACAGAAAAAAACAAACAAAAAAACAAAGCCACTTCAAAGCAGAGACAATTTCGCTATGTTATATCATGAAGGATTTCACATTTGTCGTGGAGAATTATTTGGTAAACATAGACAAGGACAAGATTGTTTATTTTGTTTAGAAGTGCTAAATAGAGACTAAATGAATCAGGCATTTAATATGCCTGATTTTTTAAATGAGGTGTTTTAATGCTTAATTCAGGAGAAAGACTCGACCAATTATTAAGAGAGAAATATGAAATTATTCAAAATGATGAAGTGTTTTCATTCTCAACTGATGCGTTGTTATTAGGAGAATTTACTAGCGTACGTAATAAAGATAAAGTAATGGATTTATGCACAGGTAACGGTATCATTCCATTGTTATTAGCTTATAAATCTCAATCTACAATTGAAGGTATAGAAATTCAAGAAGCGTTAGTAGAAATGGCTCAAAGAACATTACGTCATAATCGACTTGAAGATCAAATTTCGATTGAACATATGGATTTAAAAAATGTATCGAATACATATATGCCTTCTACATTTGATGTAGTGACAGTTAATCCACCATATTTTAAAGAAAATCAGCAAATGCAACATCAAAAGGAAGCACATAAAATAGCTAGACATGAAATATTGTGTACGCTTGAGGATGTCGTAAAAGCGAGTAAGCATTTATTGAAACAAGGTGGTAAATTAGTGATGGTTCATAGGGCAGAAAGACTGATGGATGTCTTAAGTCTTTATAGACAATATAATATTGAACCTAAAAGATTAAGAATGGTGTACAGTACGCCGAAAAAGACAGAAGCAGTCACGATATTAGTTGAAGGTCGAAGTGGTGGTCAGGTTGGTTTAAAAGTAGAACAACCGTTTTATATCTATGATGCAAATGGTGAATATTCAGCAGAAATGAAGGCTGTCTATTATGGATAAACATTATACATATATATTAGAATGTAAAGATCATACACTATATACTGGATATACAACAGATTTGGAAAGAAGATTGAAAGTTCATAACGATGGAAAAGGTGCTAAATATACAAGGATTAGACGTCCTGTTAAGCTTGTATATCATGAAATATTTGATAATAAGTCAGAAGCATTGAAAAGAGAATATGCACTTAAGCAATTAACTAGAAAGCAAAAACTAGCACTTATAAAGGATGAGTAATATGTCTATATTATATTTAGTGGGAACGCCAATTGGAAATTTAGAAGATATCACATATCGCGCGGTAAGGACTTTAACTGAAGTGGATTATATTTTTTGTGAAGATACACGTGTGACAGCTAAACTTTGCCAACATTATCAAATACAAACACCTTTAAAGTCTTATCATGAACATAATAAAGATAAGTCTTCAGAACAAATTTTAAGACTGTTAGAAGAGGGTAAGCAAATTGCGTTAGTTTCTGATGCAGGCTGTCCTTGTATTAGTGACCCTGGATACGAACTTGTGAATCAAGTGAGAGAGCAAGATTTCCGAGTTGAAACAATTCCGGGACCAAACGCTGCAATAACAGCATTGATGACAAGTGGACTTCCATCTTACAAATTTGTATTTCTAGGTTTTTTACCAAGGCATGCTAAAGAAAAACATGAAGTCCTTCAAAAATGGATGAGTAGAGAATCGACATCTATGATTTACGAATCTCCTTATAGAATTAAACAAACTGTAAGAGCCATTGCTGAGATAGACCCTGAACGAAAAGTAGCAATAGGAAGAGAACTCACTAAAAAGTTTGAACAAGTTGAAACGAATCAAATAGAAGTGATAGAACAAATGTTAGAAGAAGAGAAGATTCCACAAAAAGGCGAATTCGTTATTTTGATTGAAGGAATAGATGAATCTAGTCAAGAGACTCATTGGTGGGAAGGCATGGATTTAAATCAGCATGTCGAAATTTATATAAAAGAACATGATATGAAATCTAAGGATGCTATAAAACAAGTATCTGTTGATAGAAAGATGAAAAAAAGAGATGTATATGAGTCTTATCATGTCGAAAAATAAAAAAGGAAAATTTAAAGTACGGTGTACTTTAAATTTTCCTTTTTTAATATGGACCTTTTATTATTTTGATTTGTTTTCAATCTCGTTAATTAATTGCTGAGCGCCTTCTTTACTTAAGACGATTTTACCATCAGCTAATACAAAATTTTCCTCTGAAACATCGCCAGTAACTTGACATGTCATGTTAGGTGAATATTTCTTTAAAATAATTTTATCATCATCAGTATAAATCTCCAAAGCATCTTTCTCAGCGATGTCTAATATGCGTCGTAATTCGATTGGAATTACTACACGGCCTAGTTCATCTACTTTACGCACGATTCCAGTTGATTTCATCATTTTACCTCCGTTTAATAAAACCATAATTATCTAATTCGACATTCATTCGACAATTATATAAATAGTATACTAATATGAATTCAAGGAAATGTCAATAATA
Source organism: Mammaliicoccus sp. G-M28 (assembly GCF_022386595.1). Lineage (NCBI taxonomy): Bacteria > Bacillati > Bacillota > Bacilli > Caryophanales > Staphylococcaceae > Mammaliicoccus > Mammaliicoccus sp. G-M28. The sequence continues at coordinate 28,638 of NZ_JAJNIF010000016.1, read as the reverse complement.
CAATATATTGCAAGCGTTTAATTTTTCAAATAAAAAACAATTCATGAAGCCCTTACTATAATAGGGGAATATTGAAAAAATGCTTAATTTTCGGTATATTATATAGATAAGATATTAGGAGGAAACGCCGATGACGAAAGAAACTTTTTACATTACGACGCCGATTTATTATCCGAGCGGGAATTTACACATAGGTCATGCGTATACAACGGTTGCTGGTGATGTAATTGCAAGATATAAACGATTACAAGGTTATGACGTTCATTATTTAACAGGTACAGATGAACACGGACAAAAAATTCAAGAGAAAGCTAAAGAAGCAGGCTTATCTGAAATAGAATATTTAAATGGCATCATTGAAAGTATCCAATCTTTATGGAAAAAATTAGACATTTCAAATGATGATTTTATTCGTACTACTGAAGAAAGACATAAACAAGTTGTTGAAAAAGTTTTCGAAAAATTATTAGCACAAGGCGACATTTATTTAGGAGAGTATGAAGGTTGGTACTCTATACCAGATGAGACTTATTATACTGAAACACAACTTGTCGATCCAGTATATGAAGATGGGAAAATTGTCGGAGGTAAAAGTCCTGATTCTGGTCATGAGGTAGAACTAGTTAAAGAAGAAAGTTATTTCTTTAAATTGGATAACTATTCTGATAGATTATTGAAGTTCTTTGATGAAAATCCAGATTTCATTTTGCCGATTTCTCGTAAAAATGAAATGATTAATAACTTTATTAAACCTGGTCTTGAAGATTTAGCTATTTCTAGAACTACTTTTGATTGGGGTATTAAAGTGCCATCTAATCCTAAACACGTTGTATATGTTTGGATTGACGCGCTAGTGAACTATATTTCTGCGCTTGGTTACTTATCTGATGACGATGAGCTATTCAAAAAATACTGGCCAGCCGATGTGCATTTAATGGCTAAAGAAATCGTTCGTTTCCATTCAATCATATGGCCGATTCTATTAATGGCGTTAGACTTACCGCTGCCAAAACGAGAATTTGCTCATGGTTGGATTTTAATGAAAGATGGCAAGATGAGTAAATCTAAAGGTAATGTTGTTGATCCTAATGTATTAATTGATAAATATGGATTAGATGCTACAAGATATTACTTAATGAGAGAGTTACCATTTGGAGCAGATGGTGTATTCACACCTGAAGCATTTGTTGAAAGAACGAATTATGATTTAGCAAATGATTTAGGTAATTTAGTTAACCGTACGATTGCAATGGTTAATAAATACTTTAATGGTGTTCTTCCTAAATACAAAGGTAAACTACATCCGCTTGATGAAGAAATAGAACAAATGGCCTTAGACATAAAAGATAATTTCTATTCATCTATGGAAAATATGCAGTTTTCAGTTGCTTTAGCTGAAATATGGAAATTAATTAGTCGTACAAATAAATATATAGATGAAACGACGCCATGGGTGCTTGCTAAAGATGAAAATGAACGAGAAATGTTAGAAAATGTAATGATTCACTTAGTAGAGAACATTAGATTTGCTGCTGTATTATTACGTCCGTTCTTAACTCACGCACCATATGAAATTTTCCGCCAATTAAACTTGGAAAAAGGTAAACTTGATACATTTGAAAGTATCGAAACTTACGGTGCTATAGATCAAGACATAAAAGTAATTGATAAACCAGAACCTATTTTCCCGAGATTAGATGTTGAGCAAGAAGTTGCTTACATTAAAGATTCTATGCAGGGTGGTACTTCAACTGAACCAGAAGAAGAGGCAGAACCTGAAGTAGAAGAAGTAAATGCTAAACCTGAAATCACGATAGATCAATTTGATAAAGTAGAAATCAAAGCAGCAACAGTTACAGAAGCTGATTATGTAAAAAAATCAGATAAATTGTTAAAAATTAAAGTTGATTTAGGATTCGAAAAAAGACAAATTGTTTCAGGAATAGCTGAATTTTATAAACCTGAAGATATCGTAGGTAAAAAGGTTGCAGTAGTAACAAATTTAAAACCTGTAAAATTACGTGGTGAACTATCAGAAGGTATGATTTTATCTGCCGAAAAAGACGGTACACTTACATTAGTAAGCTTACCTAATGCGATACAAAACGGATCTATCATTAAGTAAAGAATTGGAAGGATGGTTCGAATGCTAATAGATACACATGTCCATTTAAATGCCGACCAATATGACGAGGATTTACAAGAAGTTATAGACAGAGCATTAGAAGAAGGTATCGATAGAATGTTCGTTGTTGGATTTGATACAAAAACAATCGAAAGAACAATGAAACTGATTGACCAATACAATTTTATTTATGGAATTATTGGTTGGCATCCTGTCGATGCGATTGACTGTACAGAAGAACGTTTAGAGTGGATTGAAGAGCTTTCTAAGCATCCAAAAATTATTGGTATAGGTGAAATGGGACTAGATTATCATTGGGATAAATCACCTAAGGATATTCAAAAAGAAGTATTTAGAAAGCAAATAGCATTAGCTAAACGCGTGCAACTACCTATTATTATTCATAACAGAGAAGCGACTCAAGATTGTGTAGACATTTTAAGGGAAGAAAGTGCAAGTGAAGTTGGTGGTATTATGCATAGCTTCAGTGGTTCAAATGAAATAGCTGATGAAATATTAAAAATGAATTTTTATGTTTCATTAGGTGGACCAGTTACCTTTAAAAATGCTAAACAACCTAAAGAAGTAGCTCAACATGTACCTTTAGATAGATTGTTAGTTGAAACGGATGCGCCTTTCTTATCACCTCATCCTTATAGAGGAAAGAGAAATGAACCAGCGCGCGTTAAACTTGTTGCTGAGCAAATCGCTGAACTACGAGGACTTTCATATGAAGAAGTTTGTGAAGCAACTACAAAAAATGCTGAAAGATTATTTAAATTATAAAATAAGATGCCCCAAAACGGTTGTTTTGGGGCATCTTTAAAGAAGGAAGATATCATGAAGATAAACGAATTTGTTGTAGTAGAAGGGCGTGACGACACAGTTAATGTGAAGCGTGCTGTAGACTGCGATACGATTGAAACAAATGGTTCCGCAATAACTAAAGAAACACTTGAGGTTATAAAGCAAGCTCATGAAAAACGAGGTGTGATTGTATTAACGGATCCTGATTTCCCGGGTGATAAGATTAGAAATACAATTAAGCAATATATACCAAGCGTTAAACACGCATTTATTCCAAGAGAAAAAGCTAAAAATAAAAGAGGGAAAATTGGCGTTGAACATGCGTCTCTAAATACGGTTAAAGATGCATTGCTTAATGTTAGTTCTCCATTGGAAGCTAATATAGAAACGATAGACAAGTCAGTCTTAATCGATTTAGGATTAATTATAGGTAAAGACTCAAGAAGAAAAAGAGAAAAGCTTTGTAGTAAATTAAATATTGGCCATTCAAATGGTAAACAATTGCTAAACAAATTAAATGCCTTCGGTTATACTGAAAAAGATGTAAAAGAAGCACTTGGATATAAAGAGGAGTGACAGGATGAACGATAAAGATATTGCAACACCAAAGCGTACAAAAGCATTGCTTGATCAATATGGTTTTAAATTCAAAAAAAGTTTAGGACAGAATTTCTTAATTGATACGAACATTATACAAAACATTATTTTTGCTAGTGATATAGACGAAAATACAGGTGTAATAGAAGTAGGTCCGGGTATGGGGTCTCTTACAGAACAATTAGCTAGAACAGCTAAGAAAGTGTTAGCTTTTGAAATTGACCAAAGGCTTATCCCAGTTTTAGAAGATACATTGAGTCCATATGATAACGTTACTGTTGTGAATGAAGACATACTAAAAGCTCATGTTGAAAAAGAAATAAAAACACATTTACAAGATTGCGATAAGATAATGTTGGTAGCTAATTTACCATATTATATAACGACACCGATATTGATGAACTTATTAGAGAATCACCTTCCAATCGATGGTTATGTCGTTATGATGCAAAAAGAAGTTGGAGAACGTTTAAATGCACAAGTTGGAAGTAAAAGTTATGGCTCATTATCCATAGCTTGTCAGTATTATACTGAAACTGAACGTGTTTTAGTCGTCCCTAAGACTGTCTTCATGCCTCCACCTAATGTCGATTCTATTGTAATTAAATTGACTACTCGTAAAGAACCTATTGTAGAAGTAGATGATGAAAAATTATTGTTCACACTCTCAAAAGGTGCATTTGCACAACGTAGAAAAACAATTTTAAATAATTATATTAGTACAATTAAAGAAGGTAAGTTGCATAAAGATGAAATTCTTGAGTGGTTAAGTGCTTCAAACATAGATCCTAAGCGACGTGGGGAAACGCTAACAATACAAGAATATGCACATCTTTGTAACAATTTGAAAAAATACCCAAATTTATCTGTGTAAATATATTGACAATGCGTTCTCTAATTGATAAAATTTAAATTTTATTTGACAAAATACCACTTTCGTAGTATAATTTTATTTATAGCGAGGTGGGTCAATATGCCGAAGACTTTAGTAGACATCAAAAAAATATTAGATTGTCAATTAGGAAATCGTATTGTACTTAAAGCTAATGGAGGACGTAAGAAGTTAATTGAGCGCAGTGGCGTGCTTAAGGAAACGTATCCATCAGTTTTCGTGGTCGAATTAGATCAAGAGAAACATAATTTTGAACGTGTATCTTATACATACACTGATGTATTAACTGAGAATGTCCAAGTAACTTTTATGAATGAACATAAAGAAGAATTTATAGTTCAGTAAATTAAAGTATTTAATAAAAAACTCTACGCGATATGACTGTGATATGGCGTAGGGTTTTTTATTATGCAAAAAATAGAATAAAGCTAATACTTTCTAACTTTTATTTATGGTAAAATCATAATAATAAGTTTTAGAGAGGGCAAGTATATGATTTATGAGACTGCACCAGCAAAAATTAATTTAACACTAGATACATTGTACAAACGTGATGATGGTTATCATGAAGTAGAGATGATAATGACAACAGTCGATTTAAATGATCGATTGACTTTCGAAAGTAGAGATGACGGTAAAATTATAATTGATGTTGAACATAATTTCGTGCCAAGTGATCACAGAAATCTAGCATATAAAGCAGCGAAATTGATGCAAGATAAATACAATATTAAAGAAGGTGTGAAGATTTCATTAGAAAAAAGCATACCTATCTCTGCAGGATTGGCAGGTGGTTCAAGTGATGCAGCTGCAACATTTAGAGGCTTGAATGAATTGTGGGGTATAAATGAATCACTGGAATCTTTAAGTGAACTTGCATCAGAAATTGGATCGGATATATCTTTTTGTATTTATGGAAAGACGGCATTGTGCCAAGGTAGAGGTGAAAAATTAACACACCTTCCAAAACCACCTTCTGCCTGGGTAGTTATCGCTAAACCGGATATCGGCGTATCAACACCTGAAATATATGGGGCTTTAAATTTGGATGACAAGATTGAAGTGCGCACACAAGACTGCCGAGATGCTTTAGAGAAAAACGATTATGGAGTACTATGCCAAACACTTGGTAATAGTCTTGAGAAGGTCACGATGAAGTTATATCCCGAAGTTGAGAAGCTAAAGAATACTATGAAAAATAGTGGTGTGGATGCTGCACTAATGAGTGGAAGTGGACCAACTGTATACGGCTTTGTGCAAAAAGAACGACAAGCTAAGCAAGTGTACAATGCTTTAATGGGATGTTGTAATGACGTTTATATTGCACGTCTTCTTGGCTGATTTTGTAGAACACGTACAATTATAGTATAATTATTCTTGAAAATACGTAATAGAGATTGGGGTTTTATAAATGCGTTTTAAACGAAGTGAAAGAATCGTTTATATGACACAATATTTATTGAAACATCCGAACGAACTAGTACCGCTGACTTATTTTGTTAATCATTTTGGTCAGGCAAAGTCGTCTATTAGCGAAGACATACAAATTATCAAAGAAACGTTTAATGCCGAAAGACTTGGTATTATTGAGACAACTGCAGGAGCGAGTGGCGGTGTTACTTATCGCCCTAAAATGTATGTTGAAGAAGCGCGTGAATTGATAGCAAAGCTATGTGAATTGCTAAAAGAGAAAGAAAGACTGCTGCCAGGCGGATATTTATTTATGTCAGATTTAGTAGGTAATCCTAAATTATTAAATCAAGTAGGAGAATTAATTGCTACTATGTACATGGATGAAGAACTTGATGCGGTTGTTACAATAGCGACAAAAGGGATTTCTTTAGCTAACGCAGTTGCAAAAGTACTTAATTTGCCAGTTGTTGTTATAAGAAAAGATAATAAAGTTACTGAAGGATCAACAGTATCGATAAACTACGTTTCGGGTTCATCGAGAAAGATTGAGACAATGGTATTATCTAAAAGAACATTAGCTGAATATTCGAATGTATTAATTGTTGATGATTTCATGAGAGCAGGTGGCTCTATAAATGGCGTAATCAATTTGATGAATGAGTTTAAGGCTACAGTAAAAGGGGTATCAGTACTTGTAGAATCAAAAGAAGTTAAACATCGATTGATTGAAGATTATACATCTTTAGTTAGATTATCTGACGTAGACGAATACAATCAACAATTTTCAGTAGAAGAAGGCAACTGTTTGAAAAGATTTAATTAAAAGGAGAGATATTCAACATGAAAAGTATTAACGCAGCAAACGCTCCAGAAGCATTAGGGCCATATTGCCATGCAGTAGTAGTAGATAGTTTAGTATTTACTTCAGGTCAAATACCATTAAATCAGCAAGGTGAAGTCGTATCAGATGATGTAAAAGCACAAACGAAGCAAGTACTTGAGAATTTAAAAATAGTACTTGAAGAAAGTGGCGCTACATTAGATAGTGTCGTTAAATCATTAATCTTTATAAAAGATATGAATGATTTCCAAGACATCAATTCTGTTTATGGAGAGTATTTTAATGAACATTTGCCTGCTAGAAGTTGTGTGGAAGTCGCACGTTTACCAAAAGATGTAAAAGTTGAGATTGAAATGATCGCAAAAATAAAATAACTAACTTCAATTAATATGATGCTGCTACTTTAAATAGACAAAACAGGGGGCACACAAATCATGAAGGTAACAGATGTGAGATTGAGAAAAATTCAAACAGATGGAAGAATGAAGGCGTTGGTTTCAATTACTTTAGACGATGCCTTTGTTATTCACGATTTAAGAGTAATTGAGGGAAATTCAGGACTGTTTGTTGCTATGCCTAGTAAACGTACACCTGACGGGGAGTTTAGAGATATTGCGCATCCTATTAACTCTGAAATGAGACAAGAAATACAAGAAGCGGTTATGAAAGTTTATGATGAAACTGATGAAGTGATAATTCCAAAATCAGCTCAAGAAAATTCTGAAACAGAAACTGAAGAATCAGAAACTGAAAAAGAAGAAAAAGAAGAATAACATATCCAAAACAATATAGTTTTGTTGAAATGTTAAAAACTGTCGAAAAGTATGAGACTTTCCGACAGTTTTTTTGTGCGATTTTATAAAATATTTTAAAAAAATGAATTATTTATAACAAATTTATTCTTTAAAAAATAACTCTTCCTTGATAGTCATATGAGAATTAAATTATAATATAATAAAGTGTGTATAAATGGAGGTATTTGTAATGCAAAAATATGCAGTCATATTAGCTGCTGGTAAAGGTACAAGAATGAAATCTAAACTTTACAAAGTTTTACACCCGGTAGCTGGTGAAGCAATGGTTCAACATGTTATTGATAGCGTTAAAAATGCTGGTGTAGAAACAGTAGTTACAGTTGTTGGACATGGAGCAGAAAAGGTTAAAGAAACTATTGGTCATACATCTCAGTTTGTACATCAAGAAGAACAATTAGGAACGGCTCATGCAGTTAAAACTGCTAAAGATATATTGGGAAATAGCAAGGGCACAACAATTGTCGTGTGTGGTGACACACCATTAATTAGTGATGAGACTATTAGCTCGCTGTTAACATTTCATGAAAATGAAAATGCTGTAGCAACTGTATTATCTGCAAAAGTGAGTAATCCATTTGGTTATGGTAGGATTATTCGAGACAAATCTGGTTTAGTGTCAGAAATTGTTGAACAAAAAGATGCTTCAGAAGGGCAAGTTGAAGTAAACGAAATTAGTTCTGGGATTTTTGCATTTGATAATGAAAAATTATTCGAAACTTTAGAAAAAGTACAAAATGATAATGCTCAAGGTGAATATTATTTACCAGACGTTATACGAATCTTAAAAGAAGAAGATGAAAAAGTGGCTGCATACATTACGGATGACGTAGATGGCATTATGGGTGTGAATGATAGAGTACAACTAGCAAAAGCAGAGCAGAAAATGAAAGAACGTATTAATTTACAACATATGATAAATGGTGTGACAATTGTGGATCCTGCTACAACTTATATAGGAAAACACGTTGTGATTGGTGAAGACACAGTAGTTGAACCAGGTACAAGAATTGCTGGCAAAACAATTATAGGAAAAAATGTTGCGATTGGAATGAATTCTGACATCAAAAATAGTACAATTAAAGATAATGCAACAATTAAGCAATCTGTGATTACAGATTCTGTTGTAGGTGAATTTTCTACAGTCGGACCTTTTGCACAATTAAGACCGGGTACTGAGTTAGGTAAAGAGACAAAAATTGGTAACTTCGTAGAGACTAAGAAAGCAGTCTTGAAAGATGGCGCCAAAGTTTCTCACTTAAGTTATATTGGAGATGCAGAAGTAGGCGAAAGAACAAATATTGGCTGTGGCTCAATAACTGTTAATTATGACGGGGTTAATAAATTCCGTACCATTATAGGAGATGATGCGTTTATTGGATGTAATTCAAATCTAGTTGCACCAGTAGAAGTTGGAGATGGATCATTCATAGCAGCAGGTTCAACAATTACAGATGATGTGCCTGATGAAAGTTTAGCGCTTGGTCGTGCTAGACAAACTACAAAACAAGGATACTACAAAACGAAATAAAAGGAGCCGTCAAAAAATGAGTCAAAATGATATTGGAGGAACAGAAATGTTGAATACTGAATATAAGAACTCTTCATTAAAAATATTTTCACTTGAAGGAAATCAGCCTTTAGCACAAGAAGTTGCAAATCTAGTAGGAATTCCATTAGGGAAATCGACAGTTAAGAGATTTGCTGATGGTGAGGTTCAAATTAATATTGAAGAAAGTATTCGTGGTTGTGATGTATTTATTATTCAACCAACATCAAATCCAGTAAATGAACACTTGATGGAATTATTAATTATGATTGATGCTTGTAAACGTGCATCAGCAGCAAACATTAATATTGTAATGCCTTATTATGGTTACGCTAGACAAGATCGTAAAGCAAGAAGTCGTGAACCTATCACAGCTAAACTTGTGGCAAACATTATTGAAAAAGCTGGCGCTAGTAGAATGATAGCACTTGATTTACATGCTCCTCAAATTCAAGGGTTCTTTGATATACCGATTGATCATTTAATGGGCGTACCAATTTTATCCAACTACTTCTTAGAAAAAGGTTTGGACCCTGAATCAACAGTTGTTGTATCACCAGATCATGGTGGAGTAACAAGAGCTCGTAAAATGGCAGACCGTCTTAAAACACCTATAGCAATTATTGATAAACGTCGTCCAAAACCAAATGTCGCAGAAGTGATGAATATCGTCGGGGACATAGATGGTAAGACTGCTATCATTATCGATGATATTATTGATACAGCTGGAACAATCACTTTAGCTGCTGACGCACTCGTTAAAAAAGGTGCAAAAGAAGTATACGCATGTTGTACTCATCCAGTATTATCTGGCCCTGCAAAAGAACGTATCGAAAGTTCTCAAATTAAAGAATTAGTTGTTACAAACTCTATACAGTTGCCAGAAGATAGAAAACCAGCCAATGTTAAAGAGTTATCTGTAGCAGAATTATTAGCACAAGCTATCGTGCGTGTGTATGAACAAGAATCAGTTAGTGTGCTATTTGATTAATTTTTAATATTCGTGTATAATAACAAACGGTTCATTTTAATGGACTAAATAACCACTTACAAGCAACATTTAATGTTGATGGGTGAGTGTAGGAGCGCATATTGCGCAAGTATGAAAGGTGGAAAAGATAATGACTTCATTAAAGTCAGTTATCCGTCAAGGTAAACAAACTCGTTCTAGTTTACGTAAATTAAGAGCTTCAGGTGTTATTCCAGCAGTAGTATACGGTTACGGTGCTAAAAATACATCTGTTAAAGTTGATGAAATTGAATTCATCAAAACAATTCGTGAAGTTGGACGTAACGGTGTTATCGAATTAGGCGTTGGTTCTAAATCAATCAAAGTGATGGTTTCAGATTATCAATATGATTCTCTTAAAAACCAAATCACACATGTTGACTTCTTAGCAATCAACATGAAAGAAGAATTAACTGTTGATGTACCTGTATTATTAGTAGGTGAAGCAGCTGGTGCTTCTGAAGGCGGCGTAGTTCAACAACCATTATTCAACTTACAAGTAACAACAACTCCAGATGCAATTCCTGAAAATATCGAAGTTGATATTACAGAATTAGGTATCGGTGATAGCTACTTAGTAGGTGACTTAAATGCAACTGAAAAATATTCTATCGAAAACGATAAAGAAGAAGCAGTTGTAACAGTTGTTCCTCCTACAGAAGAACCTGATGAAGACGCTGAAGAAACTGCAGCTGAAGAAGCAGATGCAGTAGCTGAAGAAGAAGCAGACAAAGAAGAAGCTGAAGAAGAAAAATAAGCTTCTAAATAGCTTGAGAGGCTGAGACAAATTAATTGTCTCAGCCTCTTCTTTTTATTTAAGTATAGTTAGATGAAATAAATCATAAAAATGCTATAATATATACTTAGTATTAATATGGAGGTTACAACATGAAATGTATTGTTGGACTTGGAAATATCGGAAAAAAATATGACCGTACGCGTCACAATATAGGATTTGAAGTAGTTGATGAACTAGTGGAACGCCATCAATTACAAATAGATAAACAAAAATTCAAAGGTGCATATACAATAGGATTAATTAACGGAGAAAAAGTAATGCTTATTGAACCTATGACTTTTATGAATTTATCTGGTGAGGCGGTAAGACCGCTTATGGATTATTACAATATAGATATAGAGGATTTAGTTGTACTATATGATGATATGGACCAATCTCAAGGACATTTGAGATTACGTCAGAAAGGAAGTGCTGGTGGCCATAACGGTATGAAGTCATTAATTCAACATTTAGGAACAGATCGATTTAATAGAATAAGAATTGGAATTGATCGCCCTACAAATGGTATGAGTGTACCTAGTTATGTACTTCAGAAGTTTTCTGATGATGAAATGATTACAATGGAAAAAGTAATTGACCGTGCAGCTGATGCTTGTGAAGCGTTAATTAAAGGCGAAACTTTTCAAAATGTAATGAACCAGTATAATGGTGAAATAAAATGAAACATGTTATGCATGAAATCATACAAGCAGATGAACGTTTTCAAGATTTAGAACAAATTTTTGGAGAAAAAAATATACTTGTTACAGGATTGAACCAATCTAGTAAAGCATTGCTTATATTAGAACAATATATTAAAAGTGATAAACAATTAGTAATAGTTACAAACAACTTGTATCAAGCAGATAAATTAGAAGCGGATATTCTGCAATTACTACCTCCAGAAGAAGTGTTTAAATTCCCTGTACAAGATATTATGATTGAAGCATTTTCTACACAAAGTCCAGACTTAATGAGTGAAAGAATTAGAACATTAACCCAGCTTGCACAAGACAAGAAAGGGTTATTTATCGTACCCATTAATGGACTAAAAAAACAATTAACGCCAAAAAATATTTGGAATGAACATTATAAATCAATTAAAATTGGCGACGAGATCGATTTAGATGATTGGGCTAAACAACTCGTAGATATGGGTTATAAGAGGCAAACATTGGTTTCTGCAATCGGTGAGTTTTCTATTCGTGGTGGTTTAATTGATATTTATCCTGTAACTGGGGATCCAGTTCGTATTGAATTGTTTGATACAGAAGTAGATGGTATGAGACTGTTCGATGTAGAAACACAACGTTCTTTAGATAATATAGAACAAGTAGAAATTACGACTGCAAGTGATTATATCTTCACTAGTGAACAAATCAATCGATTGTCTGAACGAATGGAAGAATCTTATGAAACAACCCGTCAAAAATTACCTACTGAAATACGTCCTGACTTAAAAGATACGTATCAAAATATATTGATGCAAAGTGATGAATTGAAAGATCATCAAATTTTAAGACGTGTTATTGCATTTATGTATGATGAGATAACCACTTTAACGGATTATTTAGCTGATGATGCACGCATTGTTGTAGATGAATATAATCGAATTAAAGAAACTGAGAAATCTCTAGATGTTGAAATTGAAGAGTTTACGCAATCACTAATTGAATCTGGTCAAGGATTTGTAGGTCAACGTTTTATTTCTGAAAATGCATTTACTGATTTGTTAAATCAACATAAAGTTGCCTATTTCACATTATTTACGGCAAGTATGCCAGTAGAAATTGAAGAAATGGTTAAATTTTCGTGTAAACCAGTACAAAGATTTTATGGACAGTATGATATTATGCAATCTGAATTTGATCGATTTATGAAGCAAGGGTTTACTGTTGTCTTGTTGGCTGAATCTGAAACGAGGAAGTCTAAAATTCAAAGTATGCTGACTGATATGAACATACCAACAGTAATCGATAGAGTTACAGAAGTAGGTCAAACAGGACAAGCTGTTGTAACTGACGGTGCTTTATCAGAAGGATTTGAACTACCTTATATGAATTTGGTGGTAGTCACTGAAAAAGAATTGTTCAAAGCTCGCGAACGTAAACAATCTAAGAGAAGACAAAAATTATCTAATGCAGAAAAAATAAAATCTTACCAAGAGCTTAATGTCGGTGATTATGTTGTACATGTTCATCATGGTGTCGGTAAATATTTAGGTGTTGAAACTTTAGAGGTTTCTGGTATACACAAAGACTATATTAAAATTCAATATAAAGGCACAGATCAATTGTTTGTACCTGTAGATCAAATGAATGATGTACAGAAATTCGTAGGTTCAGATGATAAAGAACCGAAAGTTAATAAACTTGGTGGTACTGAGTGGAAAAAAACAAAAGCGAAAGTACAAAAAAATGTTGAAGATATTGCAGATGAATTATTAAAGCTATATCAAGAACGTGAACAAGTTGAAGGATATCAATTTGGGCCAGATACAGAAGAACAAATGACATTTGAAATGGACTTCCCATATGAACCTACGCCTGACCAAGTCACTTCTTTAGAAGAAATCAAAGAAGACATGGAAAAAAGAAGACCAATGGATAGGTTATTATGCGGTGATGTAGGTTATGGTAAGACAGAAGTGGCCATAAGAGCGGCTTTTAAAGCTGTCATGGAAGGAAAGCAAGTTGCTATTTTAGTGCCTACAACTATCCTTGCACAGCAACATTTTGAAACCTTTAGAGAACGTATGCAAGAATATCCAGTTGAAATACAAATGATGAGTAGATTTAGAACGCCAAAACAAGTAAAAGAAACGAAAGCAGGCATTAAATCAGGATTTGTAGATATTGTTGTTGGAACACATAAATTACTAAGTAAAGATGTGGAATATAAAGATTTAGGGTTATTAGTAGTAGATGAAGAGCAAAGATTTGGTGTAAAACATAAAGAACGTATAAAAGCATTAAAAACAAACGTAGATGTACTTACTTTAACTGCAACGCCTATACCAAGAACACTGCATATGAGTTTATTAGGTGTAAGGGATTTATCAGTTATTGAAACGCCACCCGAAAACAGATTTCCCGTTCAGACATATGTTCTAGAACAAAATATGAGCTTTGTTAAAGAAGCGCTTGAGCGAGAACTTTCACGAGGTGGTCAAGCATTCTACTTATATAACAGAGTGCAGTCTATCTATCAAAAAAGTGAACAATTATCTATGTTAATGCCAAATGCAAGAATTGGTGTTGCACATGGACAAATGTCTGAGCGTGAATTAGAAGAAACGATGCTAAACTTTGTAGATGGTGAATATGATATTCTTGTCACAACGACAATCATTGAAACAGGTGTTGATGTACCAAATGCTAATACATTAATTATTGAAGATGCTAATAGATTTGGTTTAAGTCAGCTGTATCAATTGCGAGGAAGAGTTGGTCGTTCAAGTCGAATAGGATATGCGTACTTTTTACATGAACAAAATAAAGTATTAACAGAAGTTGCAGAACAAAGGCTACAAGCAATTAAAGAATTTACTGAATTAGGTTCAGGGTTTAAAATTGCAATGCGTGATTTGAATATTCGTGGTGCAGGTAATCTTTTAGGAAGTCAGCAACATGGATTTATAGATTCTGTAGGTTATGATCTGTATTCTCAAATGTTAGAAGAAGCGGTTAATGTGAAACGAGGTATTGAACCTGAATCAGAAGTGCCGCAATTAGAAGTCGATATTAAAATAGACGCTTATATTCCGGCTGAATATATTAAGAATGAACAAGCTAAAATTGAAATGTATAAAAAGTTAAGATCCATTTCTACACAAGCTCAGCTAGAAGATATACAAGATGAATTATTAGATCGTTTTGGCGAATATCCTATAGAAGTGAAACGACTTTTAGACGTAGTTGAAATTAGGTTGAATGGTATTCACTTCGGTATTACAGAAATTAAAGAAGTGGTTAAAGTAATACAATTGACTGCATCTGAATATACTACAAACCATTTAAAAGGGGATGTGTTATTCAAAGTGACAGAACCTCTAGGTAGAAAGCTTAAAATAGCAGTTGCAGACAATCAAATGGTATTTAAATTGCAAAAAACAAAGCAATGGTTAGATGATTTGAAATTCTTAACTAAAGTGATAAATGAAAGTTTGGTAGATGATGACACAATCTAAACCTATTTTTAATAGTGTATTACTGTTAACAGGTACAATGATAATAGTAAAAATATTAAGTGCGATTTATAGAGTACCTTATCAAAACATTTTAGGTGATGAAGGATTGTATGCTTATCAACAAGTATACCCTCTAGTTGCGATAGTGAGTGTAGTTAGTTTAAACGCCTTACCAAGCGTAATGAGTGGTTGGATGATTAAACGAAACTATAATGAGATAGTTGGGATGTTTTGGTTCATGCAAATGATTTGCATGGTCATCGGTGTTGGCATATTTCTTAGTGCAGAGCTTATTAGCGAATTGATGGGTGATGCGAACTTAACACCTATGATTCGAATGGCAAGTTTAGCGATGTTACCACTCGTTTTTATTTCAATGGTTCGTGGATATTATCAAATGAAGCATAATATGAATTATATAGCAGTATCTCAAGTGATTGATCAAGTGCTAAGAGTTGGTGTCATACTAATTGCAATCATCATCTTTATAACGATGGATATATCTATTTATCAAGCTGGTACGTTAGCTATTGCTGGATCTGTCTTAGGACTAATTTGTGTTGTTATATATTTCTTGTTTAAAAGAAAACCAAAATTACAGTTTTCCTGGGAAATAAAGATGAAAGATACTAAAAATATCATAACTATGACTATTTTGTATGCAATTTCTTATTTAATACTTATTTTGTGGCAAATTGTTGATTCATTTACGCTCATCAATTTACTTCAAGACACGGGATATACTTTTCATGAAAGTATAAAAGTAAAAGGTATTTTTGATAGAGGTGCTTCTCTTATACAGATGGGGCTAATAATCACGACAACTTTTAGCTTTGTTCTAATTCCGTTATTAACGGATCAACTGCAAAAGAAAAACAATAAACTTGTAAATGAATATGCTAATACTTCTTTAAAAATAACTGTGCTGTTTAGTATGGCAGCAGCTATTGGTTTAATAAATTTATTACCATTACTTAATACAGTGTTCTTTAAAACAAATGAATTGATAGGGACATTAAGTGTCTTTATGCTTGCTGTTGTATTTGTTACTTTTATCATTATGTATACTGCTTTACTACAAGTGAAGCTAAAAAGAGGCGTATTATTTTCAGCGCTATTAATTGGCCTTATTTCGAAAATAATTGGCAATTATATCTTTGTCTTGAATTTTGGTATATTGGGTGCAAGTTTGTCTACGGTGCTTTCGCTAGCGATATACACGTTAGTCTTGCATGTGTTTGTAATGAAACTTTATCGATTCCAAAGTATGGGATTATTTATATTTAAAGTCATAACTCTTTTAATAATTATGTCAGTAATTGTGCAAACGATATTACTGATACATACTACATCAAGATTAACGAGTCTACTTTTAATGATTTTGGCGGGTATTGTTGGCGTAACTATAGTCATAATAGGTATAATAAAAATGAAAATATTAATAAAAGATGAATGGAAACATTTACCTTTAATGGATAAAATAATAAAGGAGTAATTAAATCATGGCGCAACAAATTATAGTTGTTGGCTTAGGTAATTATAGTATTGATGAATTGCCTATGGGTGTTTATCGCAAGCTTCAGTCTGCTGACACAGTATATGCAAGAACACTGGAACATCCAGTAATAAAAGAATTAACTGATTTAAAGTGGCAAGGTTTTGATAGTGTTTATGAAAAACATGCAGATTTTATAACTGTATATGAAGAAATTGTGGACACTTTAATTAAAAAAGCTGACACTGAAGATGTTATTTATGCCGTACCAGGTGATCCTATGGTGGCAGAAACAACAACTCAACTTCTTATAGAAAGATATCCGGATGTTAAAATTCTTGGTGGTAAAAGCTTTTTAGATGATATGTTTAGAGCTGTTAATATCGATCCAAACGATGGCTTTACTTTATTAGATGGAACTAATTTGGAAGATACTACATTGAATGTGAGAACAAATACGATTATTACGCAAGTTTACGACCAACTTGTAGCTTCTGATATTAAAGTCACTTTAATGGAAAGATATCCTGATGAACATCCAGTGAAGTTAGTATCTAATGCTAGACTTGGTGTGGCGGATGTTATAACTTGTCCTTTATATGAAATGGATCATCACGCTGAACTATCTAACTTAACGAGTTTATTTGTGCCAAAGATTTCAGAACAACAACAAATGTACAATGACTTCCAATATTTAGAACAAACTATCGATACACTTGTATCTGAAGATGGTTGTCCGTGGGATAAAGTACAAACACATGAAACGTTAAAACGTTATATAATTGAAGAATCATTTGAATTGATTGAAGCAATTGACGAAGAAGACATTGATCACATTATAGAAGAACTCGGAGATGTTTTACTGCAAGTCATGTTACACGCTTCTATTGGTAAAAAAGAAGGCTACTTTGACGTTAGAGAAGTTGTACAAGAACTCACTAGTAAAATGATTCGTAGACACCCTCATGTTTTTGGAAATAAAGAAGCAAAGAATATCGAAGATCTTAATCAAATTTGGCAAAGCGAAAAGTTAAAAGAAGGTAAAGTGAAACTAGAAAAACTAGAAAAAATATTTGCTGATTACTTTTTGAAGTTGTATGATAAAACCAAATTAGAGGGTCTTAGTGAAGATGAACTAAAAGAATTTATAAATAAAGGAGACTTAACAATTTGAGATTAGATAAGTATTTAAAAGTATCTCGATTAATTAAACGTCGTACACTTGCAAAAGAAGTCAGTGACCAAGGTAGAGTTAAAGTGAATGGTCAGACTGCTAAAGCAGGGACAACTGTAAGTGTAGAAGACGAATTAGAAATTCGACTTGGAAACAGAATTATTGTAGTTAAAGTAACAGGATTGTCAGAACATGCAAATAAGGAAAATGCTAAGACGATGTTTGAAGTAATCAAAGAAGAAAAAATACAAGATTCTATATAAATAAGGAGGTACGTATATGGCGCAAAAAATTAAAAATCTAGACAATGAATTTACGCAGTCACAAAATAAAAAGAAGAAGACTGTCAATAAAACGCGCCAAGTGGTACGAAAGAGACTGACCTTATTTGGTGGAGTGTTATTGTTAATTATTCTTGTTATGGTTATTATGTTAGTTCTTCAAAAAAATCGTAATGATGAATTAGTGCAAGAACGTAAAGATAAAGCTGTAACTTATGAAAAGTTACAGGATAAGGAAATAGAACTTAAAGAACAAATTAAACGCCTTAATGATAAAGAGTATATTGAGAAGCTTGCAAGAAGTGAATATTTCTTAAGTAATGATGGCGAAATAATATTTAAATTACCAGATGAAAAAAAACAATCGGAAAAAGACAAATAATCTATATATGGCGTTGTATAATTTTGCATAGAAGCATATAATAAGGTTAAAGTGAAATTATATCAGGAGGATACAGTAATAATATGTCAATTGAAGTAGGCAATAAAGTCAAAGGGAAAGTTACAGGTATTAAGAATTTTGGTGCATTTGTAGAATTACCTGAAGGTAAAAGTGGCCTTGTGCATATCAGTGAAGTGGCTGATAACTACGTCGAGAACGTGAATGACCATTTAACTGTAGGCGACGAAGTAGAAGTAAAAGTATTAACAGTGGCTGATGATGGTAAAATAAGTTTATCAATTAAAAAGGCTAAAGAACGTCCAAAGCGTCAAGCGCCTAAGAAAGAACCAAAGCCTGAAGACTTTGAGAAGAAATTATCAAACTTTTTGAAAGATAGTGAAGATAAGTTGACGTCTATAAAAAGACAAACTGAATCACGTCGCGGTGGTAAAGGTGCAAAACGATAATTAATTATAATAAAAAGAGGCTAATTAGTTGAGCCTCTTTTTATTTTGAAAAGATCAAGTGAATTTTTGAAATTGAGGTGTGTAACAATGCTCGATATAACTTGGAATAAAAATGATAATTTAGCATTGGCTGTTTCAACAGGAATAGATAGTATGTCACTATTACACATGTTAAATACGACTTATAAACACACATATCATAATTTAATTTGTTTTCATGTTAATCATGGTTTAAGAGAAGCATCGAAAGAAGAAGCAGCATTTATTGAACGTTTTTGTAAAGAACGGGATATTGAAATATATATTAAAACTTTAGATTTAAGCGAAGTTGTGAATCGTGAGAAAAGCATTCAAGATGTATCTAGAAAAATGAGATATGAGTGGTTTGATGAAATGATGAAACAAACTCAGAGCGATGTGTTGTTGACTGCACATCACTTAGACGATCAAAAAGAAACAATTACTTATCGATTGTTTACTGGAAGAATTGGTCGTGCCTCTTTAGGAATTGAGCAAGTTCAAGAAAGAAAAGATTACATCATAAGTAGACCATTTTTAAATTTACGCAAATCATCATTAGTTAAATATCATGAAGAATTTGCATTCCGTTATTTTGAAGATGTTTCTAATAAAGACACTAAATATACACGCAATTATATACGCAACAAAATCTTACCTGTTATTCAACAACGTGAAGAGTTGTCAACAGACCATTTACTCGATTTAAATCAATGGATGAATGATGCAAGAAGTTTAATAGTTGAGCAAGCTATGTTATTTATAAGTACTGAAGTTCAGCAGTTAAATAAAGTTGTGATTAACAGAAATTCATTTAATCGTTTGAATCGCTTAGTTAAGATAGAAGTGTTAGATCAATTGTTAGAATCATATGTACAACAACGTTTCAGTGTTAAAGCATACAAAGAATGGATAGGTATATTTGAGAATTTTGAAAAACAATCTATATTTCATATATCTGATGATTGGCAGTTTATAGTAGCATATGATAAATTATTACTATGTGAAGATATTGAGTTCAATGTAAATTCTAAATTTATAAATCGTAACGAGCAATATGTATTTGGGAATTGGTTAATTGAAGCGAACGACATAGCATCGCCTTTATTTATAAGAAAGAGACTGTCTGGAGATCGTGTTCAGTATTATAACCGGGGAAATAAACATCACAAAAAAGTTAATAGAATCATGATTGATCATAAGATTGACATACATAAGAGAAACAATTGTCCGATTATTTTATATGGTGATGATATTATTGCAATTGGTGACTTTTGGATGGATTCTAACTTTAAAAACGCATTAACTATTACTTATATTGGAGATGACTTTAATGAATGATTCGATTAAGTCTGTTGTTTTATCAGAGGAACAGATTCAAGAAAGATGCAAAACATTAGGAAAGCAAATCACCGAAGATTATAATGGAAAGACACCTATATGTATAGGTATTTTAAAAGGTTCAATCATGTTTATGGCTGACTTAATAAAATGCATTGATACACATGTAGAATTAGATTTTATGGATGTATCTAGTTATCATGGAGGTACTGAATCAACGGGAGAAGTAAAAATATTAAAAGATTTGAGTACTTCAGTAGAAAATAGAGATGTCATCATCATTGAAGATATTCTAGAAACTGGTACGACATTAAATTCAATAGTCGATTTATTAAAATATAGAAATGTTAATTCTATTGAGATTGTAACATTGCTAGATAAACCGATGAAGCGTAAAGTGGATATTGAAGCTAAATATGTTGGGGAAAAAATTCCTGATGAATTTGTAGTAGGATACGGACTTGATTTTGCAGAGAGATATCGTAACTTACCTTATATTGGAACGCTTAAACCTGAAATATATCAATGATGTATATCGTTAAGGTTAATTACTAGCGTAAGAAATTACAAATATGGTAAAATTTTTGTTAGTTTTATTAATTGAGTAGGAGGACAAATTGAATGCAAAAAGCTTTTCGAAATATATTAATGATCGCGCTTTTAGCTATCGTCCTTTTTGGTGTTTTCCAGTTCATTAATGGCAATGGACAATCACCAAAACAGCTTACATATAATGAGTTTATGACGAAGCTTGAAAAAGGCGATTTAAAAACGTTAACTATACAACCTGAACAGAATGTGTATATGGTTAGCGGCGAATTAAAAGATGGTAAAGATGAAACATATACATCTTCAGTTTTGTTTAACAACCAAGATGATTTGAAAAAAATTACTGATACTGCCGAAAAACAAGATGATTTAAAATTTAATGTTAAAGAAGAAGAAAAACAAAGTGTCTTTGTTAGTGTATTAACAACACTTATACCTGTTTTAATTATTGCATTTTTATTCATATTCTTCTTAAGCCAAATGCAAGGCGGCGGCGGTGGCGGCGGCCGAGTAATGAACTTTGGTAAATCAAAAGCTAAACTTTATGATAACCAGAAGAAACGTGTTAGATTCTCTGATGTAGCAGGTGCTGATGAAGAGAAACAAGAATTAGTAGAAATTGTCGATTTCCTTAAAGATAATCGTAAATTCAAAAAAATGGGTGCACGAATTCCGAAAGGTGTTTTACTTGTTGGTCCTCCAGGTACAGGTAAAACATTACTTGCTAGAGCAGTAGCGGGTGAAGCTGGAACACCATTCTTCTCAATAAGTGGTTCTGACTTCGTTGAGATGTTCGTTGGTGTCGGTGCAAGTCGTGTACGTGACTTGTTTGAAAATGCTAAGAAAAATGCCCCATGTATCATCTTTATTGATGAAATTGATGCAGTTGGTCGTCAACGTGGAGCTGGTGTTGGCGGTGGTCACGACGAACGTGAACAAACGCTGAACCAATTATTAGTAGAAATGGATGGATTCGGTGAAAATGAAGGAATCATTATGATTGCTGCAACAAACCGTCCTGACATTTTAGACCCAGCGTTATTACGTCCAGGTCGTTTCGATAGACAAATTCAAGTGGGACGTCCAGATGTTAGAGGACGTGAGGCAGTACTTAAAGTGCATGCTCGTAATAAACCATTAGATGAAACAGTAGACTTAAAAGCAATATCTCAAAGAACACCAGGGTTCTCTGGTGCAGATTTAGAAAACTTATTAAACGAAGCTTCATTAGTAGCAGCTCGTTCTGATAAAACTAAAATTGACATGAGAGATATAGAAGAAGCAACAGATAGAGTTATTGCAGGTCCAGCTAAGAAAACAAGAATGATTTCTGAAAAAGAAAAAAATATTGTTGCTTACCATGAAGCTGGTCATACGATTATCGGTTGTGTACTAGATGAAGCTGAAATGGTTCATAAAGTTACAATTGTGCCACGTGGCCAAGCTGGCGGTTATGCTATGATGCTTCCTAAAGAAGATCGTTACTTTATGACTGAACCAGAACTTTTAGATAAAATCGTTGGTTTACTTGGTGGACGTGTATCTGAAGAAATTAACTTTGGAGAAGCATCAACTGGTGCGCATAACGACTTCCAACGTGCAACTGGTATTGCACGTAAGATGGTTACTGAATATGGTATGAGTAAAAAAATTGGCCCATTACAATTTGGTAGCTCTGATAGTGGACAAGTATTCTTAGGTAAAGATATGCAATCTGAACCAAATTATTCAGATCAAATTGCGTATGAAATTGATTCAGAAATACAACGTATTATTAAAGAACAATACGAACGTTGTAAACAAATTCTAACTGAACACAAATCACAATTAGAATTAATCGCTAAAACTTTATTAGTTGAAGAAACATTAGTGGCTGAACAAATTCAATCATTATTCAAAGAAGGTAAGTTACCAGAAGTTAAATATGATGATTCTCATCTTGAGCAAAAAAATGATTCAGATGAAGACAAATATGAAGGTGACTTAACAAAACAAGAAGGTACATTAGATATTGAAGACAAAGAAGTTGGTAAATCTTATGATGAAGTTAAAGATGAAGTATCTCATGAAGAAACAAATGAAGATACAGATTTAGATGACAAATCAGATGAGCCTGCTCACGAAGAAAAGCCAAATATTGATGACCTAGGTGACAACAAGCCGACAGATCGTAAAGAATAATTTCACAAAGTCCCTTTCAATGCATTGATTGAGAGGGGCTTTTTTTAAAGAAGGAGTATAAATATGACACAAGATTATTTAGTAAGAGGCTTAGCTTTTAATGATGAAGTTAGAGCTTTTGCTGTAAAAACAACAAATACCGTACAAGAGGCACAAACTCGCCATTATACTTGGCCAACAGCTTCTGCTGCATTAGGTAGATCAATGACAGCGGGCGTAATGATGGGTTCAATGTTGAAAAATGAAGAAAAATTAACAATAACTATTGATGGCGGTGGACCAATTGGTAAAATTATGGTCGATGCCAATGGTAAAGGTGAAGTAAGAGGATATGTTCAAAATCCACAAACGCATTTCCCGTTAAATGAACAAGGAAAATTGGATGTGAGACGTGCAGTTGGAACAGAAGGTATGCTAAATGTCGTTAAAGATATTGGATTAAAAGACTACTTTACTGGCTCTACTCCAATTGTCTCTGGAGAATTAGGCGAAGACTTTACTTACTACTTTGTTACAAGTGAACAAGTTCCTTCAGCAGTCGGACTTGGGGTACTAGTTAATCCTGACAATTCTATTAAAGCTGCTGGTGGATTTATTATTCAACTAATGCCTGGAGCATCTGAAGAAACGGTTTCAGCAATTGAAGAAAAAATAAATCAAATGGAACCAGTATCTAAATTAATAGATAGAGGTTTATCACCAGAAGAAATAATTGAAACAGTATTAGGAAAAGAAAATACAAGATTTATTAATAATATGGATGTAGATTTTAAATGTAATTGTTCAAGTGAGAAATTTTTAAATGCTATTAAAGGTCTTGGTGAAGCTGAAATAGATGCAATGATAGAAGAAGACCATGGAGCAGAAGCAGAATGTCATTTCTGTAGAACGAAATATCAATATAGCGAAGATGATTTAATCGCACTTAAAAATGCACTTTAATCTAGTAAATACTTTCACTTTATATGAAGGTTTGTTATAATTAATATATCCGATAAATAAACTAAGGTATAAAATACTGTTTAGGAGTGAAGTATAAATGGCTAAAAGAGTAAATAATATTGTAGAATTAATAGGTGATACGCCTGTAGTTAAATTAAACAATGTCGTTGAAGATGATTCAGCAGATGTTTACGTTAAATTAGAATATCAAAACCCAGGTAGTTCGGTTAAAGATAGAATTGGTTTAGCAATGATAGAAGCTGCTGAAAAAGAAGGAAAAATCAAACCAGGTGACACTATTATTGAACCTACTTCAGGTAATACGGGTATAGGTTTAGCAATGGTTGCAGCTGCTAAAGGTTATAAAGCAGTGTTTGTTATGCCAGATACAATGAGTAGCGAACGTCGTGCATTATTAAAAGCTTACGGTGCTGAATTAGTATTAACACCTGGGGCAGAAGGTATGAAGGGTGCAATTAAAAAAGCTAAAGAACTTAAAGACGAAAAAGGTTACTTTGAACCACAACAATTTGAGAACCCAGCAAATCCTAAAGTCCATGAGTTAACTACTGGTCCTGAAATTGTAGAACAATTTGAAGGCATTCAAGTTGATGCTTTCTTAGCAGGAGTTGGTACTGGAGGAACTTTATCAGGAGCTGGTAAAGTACTGAAAGAAAAATACCCTGAAATACAAATTGTAGCAATTGAGCCAGAAGCTTCAGCAATCTTAAGTGGTGGAAACCCTGGACCTCATAAACTACAAGGTTTAGGTGCTGGATTCGTACCTGACACTTTAAATACTGACGTTTATGACGATGTTATAAAAGTTGGAAACGAAGAAGCAATGGAAATGTCTAGAAAAGTTGCTAAAGAAGAAGGAATTCTTGGCGGTATTTCTTCAGGAGCTGCAATTGTAGCAGCATTGAAAAAAGCTAAAGATTTAGGTAAAGGTAAAACAGTTGTAACAGTATTACCAAGTAATGGTGAACGTTACCTATCTACACCTTTATATGCTTTTGAAGACTAATGATTTAGAATAAAGCATAAGTATTAAGTATCACGTCTGTAATGAAATAACTTATATAAGTTATTTCATTAAGGCGTGATTTTTTAAATTTGTTATAATAAGTACTATCTAAGAAAAAGGAAGGAAGACTACTTTGAATAACACAAAAATCATGGGTATTTTGAACGTTACCCCAGATTCATTTTCAGATGGTGGTTCGTATAATAGTGTTGAAAAGGCGAGAGAACACGCAGAAAAACTCATTTCAGAGGGTGCTGATATTATAGATATTGGTGGTGTATCTACTAGACCTGGGTATACAGAAGTAAGTTTAGAAGAAGAACTCAACAGAGTAATTCCGGTTATAGAAGCGCTAAGTGACTTAGATGTTCAACTTTCAGTGGATACATATAGAAGTAAAGTTGCTGAAGAGTCGTTGAAGAGAGGCGTAACAATGATAAATGATCAGTGGGCCGGTTTATATGACCCTGAAATTTTAAATGTTGTAGCTGAATACAATGCTGAAATTGTACTTATGCATAATGGTGATGGAAAAAGAGAACAGCCTGTTATGGAAGAACTATTACTTTCATTATTAAAACAAGCAAATCAAGCTGAAATTGCTGGTATCCATGGAAAAAATATATGGTTAGATCCAGGGATAGGGTTTGCGAAAACTAGAGAAGAAGAACGTATCGTTATGTCCCGTTTAGATGAATTAGTTGCTACAGGATATAATGTATTACTTGCGACAAGTCGTAAAAGATTAATTAATGATTTATTAGGTGGCAATAGTAGTGTTGATGAGCGCGATGAAGGTACAGCAGCAACAACTGCATATGGTATTGAAAAAGGGGTACATGCAGTTAGAGTACATAATGTACAAATGAACAAAAGAATTGCCCAGACGATTGATACTTTAAAGGAGATTCGAATTAATGGATAGAATTATATTAAAAGGTATGTCTTTTTATGGATATCATGGCGCGTTCGAAGCGGAAAATGAATTAGGACAAATATTTTTAGTGGACTTAGAACTATTTTTAGATTTATCCGAAGCTGGTGAAACTGACGACCTTGAAAAGACTGTTCATTACGGAGAAGTGTTTGAATTAGTTAAAGAAATTATGGAAGGTAAACCCGTACAATTAATTGAACATCTCGCAGAACATATTGCAAAACAAGTCTTTTCGCACTATAATCGAGTATTGGAAACCAAAGTTAAGATTACTAAAAATAATCCGCCGATACCTGGTCATTATGAAGGTGTAGGTATTGAGATAGTGAGGAAGAGATAAATGCACACCGCATATTTAGGTTTAGGAAGTAATATGGGAGATAGAGAACTTCAATTAGAAGAAGCGATTAAATTACTTAATGAAGTTAATGGTATTGAAGTTATCCAGAAATCCCCGATATACGAAACAAAACCAGTAGGATACACAGAACAACCTGATTTTTTGAACATGTGTATTGAAATCTCAACTGAATTGGAATCATCAGAGTTATTAAAAGTTTGTATGATGGTTGAGCAACAGCTCCATCGAGTTAGAGTAGAAAGATGGGGGCCTCGTACAATTGATATAGACATTTTATTATATGATCAATCCGTTATTCAATCACCAGACCTAGAAGTACCACATCCAAGAATGACAGAGAGAGCATTTGTAATGGTACCACTTAACGATATCGCCTCAGATGTTGTTGAACCAATTTCCAAGAAATATATATGGGAACTATTGCTAAACGACGAACAAGTAGTAAAGTATAAGAATGAGGAAAGTTAAAATGTGTGAAAAGCAATTAAACAAACAGAAACAAGAGATGAATTAGGAGATGTTCTTGAACGATTTTTGAAAGTAATGAAAGAATAAGTAGAACTAAGTGCAATTTAAATAAGGAGTGGAATATCATGTCAGAAGAAATGAATGACCAAATGTTGGTTCGTAGAGAAAAATTACAAGAGTTAAGAGATTTAGGAATCGATCCGTTTGGCGAGAAATTTGTTAGAAGCGGTGATTCAGTAACTTTACACGAAGAATGGGATCAGTTTAGTAAAGAAGAGCTTCACGATAAAGAAGAAGGCTCAGCAGTAGCTATAGCAGGTCGTTTAATGACTAAAAGAGGTAAAGGTAAAGCTGGATTTGCTCATGTTAAAGATATTACTGGTCAAATTCAAATTTATGTTCGTAAAGACCAAATAGGTGATGATCAATTTGAAATTTGGAATCATGCAGATTTAGGAGATATAGTAGGTGTAAAAGGTGTGATGTTCAAAACAAACACTGGAGAACTGTCTGTTAAAGCAAAAGAATTTACTGTTTTAACTAAGTCTTTACGCCCTTTACCAGATAAATATCATGGTTTACAAGATATAGAGCAACGTTATCGCCAACGTTATTTAGATTTAATTACTAGTGAAGAATCAACTAAAACATTCATTACAAGAAGTCAAATCATTCAAGAAATGAGAAACTACTTAAACACTAAAGGATTCTTAGAAGTAGAAACACCAATGATGCACCAAATAGCTGGTGGCGCTTCAGCACGACCTTTCGTAACACATCACAACGCTCTAGATGCGACTTTATACATGAGAATTGCTATTGAATTGCACTTGAAACGATTAATTGTTGGTGGCTTAGAGAAAGTATATGAAATTGGTAGAGTATTCCGAAATGAAGGTGTATCTACAAGACATAATCCTGAGTTTACTATGATTGAATTATACGAAGCATATGCAGATTACAATGATATTATGGACCTTACTGAATCAATGGTAGCTTCTATCGCTGAAAAAGTATTAGGATCAACTACTGTTCAATACGGAGAAGAATCGATTGATTTAGCTCCAAAATGGAGAAGATGGCATATGGTTGACGCAGTAAAAGAATATACAGGCGTCGATTTCTATGAAGTTAAGTCTGATGAAGAAGCACATGCACTTGCTAAAGAACATAATATTGAAGTAGAAGGTCGTATGACATATGGTCATATCCTTAATGAATTCTTTGAACAAAGAGTAGAAGAAAAATTAATACAACCTACATTTATTTATGGACATCCTATTGAGATCTCACCATTAGCTAAGAAAAATCCTGAAGATCCAAGATTCACTGATCGTTTTGAATTATTTATTGTAGGAAGAGAGCACGCTAATGCATTTACTGAATTAAATGATCCTATTGATCAACGTGAAAGATTTGAAGCTCAAATGAAAGAAAAAGATCAAGGTAATGATGAAGCTCACGAAATGGATGATGATTTCATAGAAGCTTTAGAATATGGTATGCCTCCTACAGGTGGACTAGGTATTGGTATTGATCGTCTTGTTATGTTATTAACAAATTCTGCATCTATAAGAGATGTTTTATTGTTCCCATATATGAGACAAAAATAATGTTTAATAAAAAGGTGTGGTTCAGCATTAAGCTGACCACGCTTTTTTTGTTTTAAAAATAACAACTCAAAACACTGATATGAAAGCTTTTGTAAAAAAAGTTATAATAATTTGATTGAAAGTGTTGACGAAAGGATGGAAATTAGGTATTATATAAAGGTCGCTGAAAACAAGGCGCATATCAATTCGAGATGTTTGTAAAGAAAGTTAATAAGGTGTAAAATTTACTATTGAAAAGCCTTGTCGAGTTCTTTATAATATATAAGGTAAGACAAAAACGAAACAACATTGTCTGGTGGCGATAGCAAAGAGGTCACACCTGTTCCCATGCCGAACACAGAAGTTAAGCTCTTTAGCGCCGATGGTAGTTGGGCTTACGTTCCGCGAGAG